>NZ_VJOT01000027.1 GCF_011087585.1 Neochlamydia sp. AcF84 | reverse complement strand
TATTCTAGATTTTCTAGCAGACGCTATATATGCCGCTCGTACCAAGCAACCCATGCCTTCTGTTATCTAAAAAACCTTTTATATCCCGTGACCGCTTACAGAAAGACAGCTTCCAGAGGGTTAATAGGTCGATTAAATTTTTTAAGCATATTACATCGTTTAAAAATAATGTGCTTGCGAGCAACTTTTTATGTAACCATATACCTGATAAAAGATTGTTCAAGAACGTATTATTAAAAAACAGCTTAAATTTTTTTCATAATCTTTTAAAGAGAGGTCTCTTCAAGCGATAGGAGCGTAGCATATACCATATGATACTAATTAGGCTAAGGACTGTCCACACGATCAAGCGAGGAATATTGAACCAAGGATAGGGCTTCTGAGGAGGAGTACCCCACCGAGGCCCTGGCGGCCATATAATCCAATCAGGAGCGCCTTGTAAATTAGCTTCTGGTACAAAGCCAAAAACGCGGCTATCGGCGCTCATGGCATGATTGTCTCCTAAAGTTAGATAGTATCCTTCAGGAATTTTTAGGCCAAAAGTTTCAATAAAATCTTTATCTAAGGAGCCATCTTCTTTTAAAGGAGCTCCATGATCCTTGAAAGCAACATAGGGTGCAGCTTTTGAAGCTCTTTGTTCGCGCACCTTCTCATTTTTGTTAAAGGCAAGAAGGTAAGGATCTTCTGGCATAAAAATGGGCGCACCTAAGGTGCATAATGCTCCGTCCCTAAAATAGGCATAACGGGCAGGATATAAAAATGGGTTAGCAGCTGTAGGTTCATAATGAGTGCTCATTTCCATGCCAAGATTGTATAGTAGCTGAACATGAGCAGGATCACGACTGTAAATAGGGTGGTTTCTAGGAAGTTCCCAAGCCAGGCTTGCAAGGCCTATTTGATAGGCAATACCATTGTAGAACTCATAAGTGCCGTTAGGGATTGTCGGCATTAAAGGGCTATCCTTAGCTAAGCTAGAAGAATTGTAGCTATAGCGTGTAGCGCGTCCTTCCCGCACGACAAAACGAGCCGTATACATAGTGTTCATTAAGACATCGATATGTTTTTGAGATAGAGGAATGATTGTTGTGAAAGCACCAACCAGTGGCTTAATACCCAAGCGACTTTGTTGGAAAAGCGTTTCCGGGTAATTAAGGCAAGGCGTATGCCGCATTTCTAAATAAAGGAGACCTTGGCTAACTTCATCTTTATTAAACAACTTGTGATCCGTTAGCTGCTGTTGATTTAGAAGACGAGAGAGCGCAAAATTGCGAAATCCCCAAAAATCACTATAGGTCTTGATCTCCTGATGAGGGATTCCTGAAGCAAGGGGTTCATCTTTAATCCATTCTTTGCCATTGTATATTTCGCCAATTACCTGATTGGAAGGGAGGATAGTCATACGACCGATGGATTGGTGCATTTGATTAAAAACAAACTGATTTTTTTTCGGACGCGTCACTAAACCTTCTAAGTAAAAAAAAGGAATATAGCTTAAATCTTTTATCCAAGGGCTATTACGTAGCTCTACCTGATCTGTTTTATTCTTATCCATTCCGTAAATCTTACCCCCATAAAAATAAACCGTATCTCCAGGCTTAGCCATACAGCGTTTAATATAGCGTTTTTTATAAGGAAAAAGCCATAGGTAGTGAGAGTCAGTGTCCGGCAAATCAATATTATCCCCTGAAAAAATTACGATCCCGGTTCTTTGTACAAGAGAAGGATCAAAATAGAGATGACCTGTCGTAAAAGGGGTGTTAATACCAAAACTTGTTTTGCTAACTAACACGTTATCTTGTTCTCGAAAAGTAGGTCGCATCGAACCTGTGGGTATTTCATAGGCTTCAAATACTAGCTGGCGTAAAAGGGTGGCCATCAATAAGGCGACGAGGATAACTACACTAAATTCTCGGAGGTATTCAAATAGGGATTTTTTTAAAGTTACTTGGTTATACGTTTCTAGGATATGTGCCAGCTTACTAGCTTCTTCTTTATTTTTTTGAAGAAGGGCTTGATCCAAATTCTCTAAAAGGTTTTCTAGGGTAGCTTTTTGTTCTAACGATAAGACCTTATGTTTTCTTTTGTAGCTTTTACAGCCGGCTACAAGAAGGGAGCGGGATTTGCTAAGAGTATAAGTTTTCATGGAATCCCTAATTTTTTAAAGATTAGCATCGTAAATAAAATGCTCACCAAAAGCAAATATAAAAATAAGAACGCTTCTAAATTTTGCAAGCAGCGCCTAAACTTCTTTTTTTTGTATGCTTTTTGTACGCTTTATGCCCTAAAAATAGAGAGCTAGGAGGACTAATTCTGTGGAAATTTTGTTTAAAAGGTGTGTGTAAAAAGTTTCTTATAACGAAAATTGCAACAAAATTTTGGAAAAAATGTCAGACTAAAAAATACAAGAAAAGATAAATAAGCGTTTGATTATAAATGAAATAAGAAGAAGTGCGGGTAGATTGTCGGCAAGAAAAAAATTCTAAAAATAAAAAGTGGAAAATGCTTGGTTTTTGTTGATAACTTAGCCAGCTTTCCTTAGCGGCCTCTCTTTGGCAGGAACTCCTCTACCATGCACTCCTTTACCGCTGTCAATAATGTGAATTTTGGCTTTCCCGATAATTCCGCTGACTTGTAACCAATAAGGAAAATAAGAAGGATAAATACCCGCTACTTGGGGTAAATAAATTTCAATGATTTTGCCCGATAGTTCACTACCATCTTTCGGCCAAAAAGCGCGCCATGCTTCAAAACTTATCCCTGGGATGATCTTTCCTTCGAAAATTAATTTAGGTTGCCAGTAAGGTCTCCTATCGCTAGCTTGAGAAGGAGGAGGAGGCCCTACTTTCCTCCGTTCTTTAAGGGGAATATTATAAAGTTTTAAATTTAATAAAGTGGATAAAAAATTTTCTCCCTCCGGGAAGGTATACCATCCGTTTTTTGTATAAGAAAAATATTCAGATATATGCCCCGAAGTAGTATCAATCACGTATCGCACCCAGGATGTATGCCCAGGAGCATTTTGTTCAGCCCACTTTTTCCATGAAAATCCTTCTAATTGAATGCTTTGGCTAGGAACTGTAATCTCTTCTAAAGAAATTTCATGGGAGGCAAAAGTGTCGATAAGTAAAAAAGTATAAGTTTTATTTTGCAAAGTAACAATATAATCCCCAGAGTTTGCTTTTCTCAATTTATCTTTTAAATAAAGCTCTTGCCCATTTAACTGAAAAAAATAGCCGCAAAAGAGGAAGATTAAAAAACTGTAAAAATTTTTATGCATACTTTTCCTAATTAATCAACTTATCCTAGAATATCTTATCTTGCTTTAATTTTTAACGGTAGAATAAAACATCTTAAAATTTGTATGCTAAAATTGTTTATTTGAAAGCCCATTAAATGGAGGAAAAATAGGTTTGCAACCGTATAATCAATCTGTTGGCTTATTCACAGATCTATATCAGCTATCTATGTCTTATGGATATTGGAAAGCTGGCCTGGAGCACAAAGAGGCCGTATTTCAACTGTTTTTTCGCCGTGCTCCATTTCAGGGGGGATTTACTGTTACAGCAGGGCTTGAAGCCGCCATAAATTTTATAGAAAATTTTCATTTTGATTCTAGCGATCTAAGCTATTTAGCAAGCTTAGAAAATCCTGAGGGAGCACCTGCTTTTCCAAGTGACTTTCTAGAATATTTATCTAAGATGAGGTTTTCTTGCCATTTAGATGCAATACCTGAAGGTACTCTTGTTTTTCCCTATGAGCCTTTATTGCGCATTCAAGGCCCCTTAATTCAATGTCAAATTTTAGAAAGTCCCTTACTAAATTTAATTAATTTTCCTACTTTAGTAGCAACTAAGGCCGCTCGAATGCGTGTTGCCGCGCATAATGACCCAATATTAGAATTTGGCTTAAGGCGAGCTCAAGGCTTCGATGGCAGTCTTACAGCTAGCCGAGCAGCTTATATAGGGGGATGCGATGCAACCTCAAATGTTTTAGCAGGAAAATTATTTGGCATACCGGTTAAGGGCACTCATTCGCATAGCTGGGTAATGGTATTTGATGATGAATTAGAAGCTTTTAAGGCTCTTGCCCAAAGTATGCCCGCTAATAGCCTCTTTCTTGTAGATACTTATGATAGCCTTGAAGGAGTAAAAAAAGCTATACAAGTAGGCCAGTGGCTAAAAAGCCAAGGTAAAACCTTCCATGGTATACGCCTAGATTCAGGAGATTTAGCTTATTTAAGTCATACGAGCCGAAAGATGTTAGATGAAGCCGGTTTTTCTCAGGCAGTCATTGTGGCAAGTAATGAATTAGATGAAACCCAAATTAGTGAACTTAAATATCAAAAGGCGCCAATAGGGGTATGGGGAGTAGGCACCCAATTAGTTACTTCTTACGATTACCCAGCGCTAGATGGTGTTTACAAGCTGTCGGCTTTGCGCGATCCTGAGGGGCCTTGGAAATATAAATTAAAATTATCCGAACAGATGATAAAAATTTCTAATCCTGGGATTTTGCAAGTGCGCCGTTTTCGCAATACTAGTTCTTCTCCTATTGCTGACATGATTTATGATATAAATATGCCCGTGAGCCCTGAACCTTGTCTTATTAACCTTAAGGATTCGACTGAACAAATTGCTCTAAAAAAAGGATTGCAAAGCGAAGAACTGCTAGTGCCTATTTTCCGCCAAGGAAAATGTGTATATCAATTGCCTAAGCTAGCGAAAATTCGTGAAAGCACTCTTCAAGAACTGGAAAAGTTTCCTAAACATTCTAAGCTTTTAAAACACCCTTGCCCTTACCTGGTGGGCATGGAGAAATCTTTATATGCATACAAAAGTCAAGTAGTTAATCACATACGCCACCAAATTTGTCAGGACTCTCTCTTTACTAAAAAAGGTATAAAAGAGGAATAATTTATGACAGCTTTGCTGATTATCGATGTTCAGAACGATTTTTTTCCGCAAGGAGCTTTAGCTGTCAAAGAGGCTGAAAAAATTCTCCCTAATCTTAATAGAATTATACGCTATCCTTTTGAGGTAATTGTAGCTACAAAAGATTGGCATCCTCTCGATCATGTGAGCTTTGCCTCTTCTCATGGAAAAGAGGTAGAAGAGGTGATCAATATAGGTGGTTTAGAGCAAGTTTTATGGCCTGTACATTGTGTGCAAAATTCGGTAGGAGCGCAATTTTCTGCAGGCTGGGATGATCATCGAGTACAAAAAGTGATTTATAAGGGCACGGATAAAAGAATGGATAGCTATAGCGCTTTTTTTGATAATGGAAGAAGCAAAGCTACAGAATTACATAAATTTTTACAAAGCAAAGGAATTAAAAAAGTTTTTTTAGTAGGGTTGGCTACCGACTATTGTGTGAAATACTCTGCTCTTGATGCTTTAAATTTAAATTATCAAGTGTATGTAATTATTGATGCATGCAAACCTGTTAATTCATTGCCGGCAGCTGAAGAAAAACACTTAAATGAAATTCGGCAAGCGGGTGGCTCTCTTATTTATGCAAAAGATGTTGTTAAAATATTAGCTTTGAGCTCGCAGCAATAGCAATAAAACATTAATTAAAGGCTGCAAAGCATCCTTGATTAAAGCTGAAAAAGAACAATTACTAATATTTTATAAAGCATTTCATCTATCGATTGATTTTTTTTTAATAATTAAATATATTAGATTTCGTTATTAAAGGTTTCTGCTTAAATTTATAGGTTGAAGAAGTATGACTAGAGGAAATATGACAGTGTCTACATTTTGCAGTTGGCTTCATTCTAATCCTCTCAATAGCCTTATGAATAAAATCTCTAAATGGGAGGAGAAGGGGGCAGCTGGACGAGCGCGCGCTGCTAATTTGGGGGTGCTTGCGCTGGATCTTCAAGGAGTCTTTTTTAATACCTTACGTTCCCCCTTACTAGCTCTCATTGTGCCTGCCTCCTCTATGTTATCAGGGGGAGCCTCTCTTGCACGGAGAGCAATACCTTTAGCAGGATTAGATCGCCCAGCTGCTACTTTTCGACGCAAATGTATACGAGTTTTGCCTATTGTTGTTTCTCATTGCCCCAATGCTAGAGACCTAGGAAGAAGCATTCTAAAGGTAGTTAACTACAGCCTTGGCTTTTTTTCCTCTCTGATTGTAGGCTTTGTTTCGGTTAAGACTAATTTATGGATCCATCATCAGTTAGGCTTGATTTGTGATCCAGAGCTTGCTAAGCAAAAGCGCAAGAATAAAGTTATCATGCATCTAAAAAAGGTGGAATGTACAAAACCTTATAGAGAAAAAATCAGGAAGAGGATTGATAAGCATACGGAAGAGAAGCTAAGAGAGTATCTGTTAGCCTCTTCATCTGCTATCAAAGAGAGGATAATAGGTAAAAATCGGCTGTGCTTAGCTATCGAGGAAGCTACAAAGAAGAAACGTGAAGAAGCTAAAATTGATTACGAAAAGCAACGAGGCCGAGCGTTAAGTTCAGCTGAATTGGATTTAATAAAAGCTAAATATTGGAAGAATTTAAACGCTCCGTTCATATTTAAGGAAGAATTAGCGTCAGATTTTTACCCATTTTTAACTTACTATTTTAATTGGAGAAGTGATGGGAGGGTAAAAGATCAACCTTTCGCTTTTAAGTCCCTTAGTCTTTATCATACTTATATGGCTGGCTATTATCGCTGGAATCTTACTCCTGAAGAAGTTAGTCAGACTATAAGCTCAATTATTTCAATTCGAGAGATGAAAAAGGCTAGGGTAGAAGCTACCCGAGACACTTACTATGCCTTATATTTTCATACTATCTTGAAAGAGCAGAAGTGTATCGATTATGATCGAAAAATTGAGAGAGCTTTACAAGCAAAAGCAGAAGAGCTAGGCAAAAATTTATCTGCAGACGAAATTGAGGCAATCGATCAAGAAATAAAAGCATTTATTAAAACACAAGAGACGCTTCTAGAGGCGGCTCGCCGTACTAACCAGAATTTATCAATTGCTTATATTCGCCACATTATCGAGAATCAAGATTATGAGTTTAATGAGGCTGCACGCCAAGAATTGGAAGATTTTGCTTTGCAGGCAAGCCATCATCTTAAGCAAAGAATGACTGCTGCAACCGCAGAAGTATTAAAGCGTCTTAGAAGGGCAAAAGATCGAAAAGATTTTTCTTCCATTGAGCATTTTTCTAAATTAAAAGATATAGTTACCAGGCAATTGAAACGTCGATTTATCAGCCCTTCTTCTAAAAACTCAGCATATGACCTAAAGAATGATGAAACAATCGACCAGGCGATTATGGAGTCAGCAAAAAATGCTGTAGAGTGCCAGGTTGAAAGTAGATTAGCTCAAAGTAATACCCAGTCACTGTCTAGTAAGGATAAAGAGATATTAAAAAAACATCATGAGGAAATTGAAGTTCCTAGGCTATATGAGCAGCTATGGTTAAGGAAGTCTAATAACTTTTCCCTCTTAGAAAATATACGCGAGCAAGCTTTTCATAAAATGATGAAAAAGATGTATGAAAGGTCAGATGGTAAAAGGGTACTATTTAAACAGTGGATAAAAAGAGCAGACTTGCCCAAAGGCCATGAAAACAATTTGTCTATAGATAATAAAGCTATTCTCTCTGATAAAAACTATGCCGATATCACTATTATTTTATCTAATAACGACGATATAAATTCTGCTCAAATAATCTTTAAGGGTCATGAGCGCATAAGGAATGCTAATGCTGAGTATATGGATGGACCTCTTTCAACCATAGAGTTTACATTTAAAGAGCTAGAAAAAGAATTAAGGCAAAACAAAAAAGTCTTTAAAAAGGTAGCTGCTAGATATAGGTCTAATAAGACGCGCATTCGAGAGACATACCTTGGAGTAAATGGGATTAATTATCAAGAAGAGCGCTATCAAGCTCTGCATCTTAAGCAGCAGTGTGAGGAGCATAAGCTTTGGGAGGTTTTTGGTACTTTAATTGACAAAGAGGCTGAAAGAGAAAGAGAAGTTGAGACGTTGAAAACACTCTTGAAAGAAGCCGAGCGAGAAGTTAATAAGTATAAAGGAGAGCATACTGATGTTGCTAGCCAAAATGATAGGCATCAAATTCAAACTAATTTGAATGAGTAGAGGCTTATCACTTATTTAATAGAAAAGAGGGCTAAAAAAGAAAAACTGTCAGAAATTGTAAGCGATCACGGGTAAGCCTAGCTTTAAATGTGATTATGCGAGTATTTACAAAGTCAAAAATGCTTGTAAATAGCTATTCTCTATTTATTGCACTTTCTGCCTTACATTATCTTCTGTGGATTAAGATTTTAAGCAGCTTTGTCTCCTGTGATCGCTTACCAAAAATTGCTAAAGTAAAATAATGGTGTTTAAACAAACTCCCTTTGCCCAATCTAAAAAAGGATTACCTTTTAGAACATATTTCTTTTATCAAAACATGAATTTTATTGAGCATATGTTTGCATAAAGAATGGCTCAGCAGCATATAAATTAGCTCGCAAATCTTGCAGAGAGCAAAAGGAAGATCTGTTTTTTTAGCTTCTACAGCACGGCCGTCCCATGGCTAGAGATCAGATTGCTCTACCAATTTGCAGAGAAGTAATTTCGCAAGATAAAAAGTGTAATATAATTTATGGGCTCTTGAGGATAGAGAATCCATGCGGTTGAGATGCCTAGAAGAAAAGGATAATCTACCTTATTCCTATTAAGCACTTTTATTATGGCAGAAAATTGATTCCAAAAAGCCTACAGCTCTTTTATAGAATATAGGGCCTCCTGTTAAGCTGTTATTTTTAGCTTTACCTTTCAATTGTTCATTCCTTTCTTATTTTTATTAGAACTTGCCCTTCATTTTTTTCCATGCTATAAAATGCTTAATAAAAACGGAAAGGCGAGTATGTATAAAATTTTTTTATGGGCACTGATTGGAATAATATCGGGCACGGCTCATCTTCCTCTTTTTGCAGAAGAAAAGGCAGATAAAAAAGAGGAAGAACTTATAACCTCTTCTCTTAAAGAAACAATTTCTGAAACTAAACATCAAATAACAATTAATAATATAGCAATCCCTTACAAAGCAATCGCTGGAAACATCCTGCTTAGGAATGATCACTCGAAGCCGAAAGCTACTATTTTTTATATTGCTTATTTTAAAGAAGAGGTTTTAGAACCAGCTAAACGTCCTCTTATTTTTTGTTTTAATGGAGGCCCAGGGTCTTCGTCTATATGGTTACATGTAGGTGTTTTTGGACCTCGCCGGGTCCTTCTAAGCGATGAAGGAGAGGGCCTTTTTCCTTATCAAGTGATTGATAATCCTCATTCTCTCTTAGATGTAGCGGATTTGGTATTTATCGATCCGATCTCTACAGGCTATAGCCGTGTGACCTCTGGAGAAGATGCCAAACAATTTCATGGAGTGGACGAAGATATTGAGTCACTGGGTGAGTTCATTCGTCAATTTATTACGCAATACGAAAGATGGAATTCTCCTAAGCTATTAGCAGGCGAAAGCTATGGAACGACGCGTGCAGCAGGATTAGCAGGTTATTTGCATGACGAGCTAAATATTTATCTAAATGGGATGATTCTTATCTCGTCTGTATTAAACTTTCAAACGCTCAATGATTATAATGAAGGGAATGATCTTCCTTACCCCCTTTATTTACCTACTTATACAGCTACTGCATGGTATCATAAAAAGCTAGGGGAAAACTTACAAAGAGACTTAGATAAAACATTGGAAATGGTTAAAGACTTTGCTTTAACAGATTATACCTCGGCTTTAATGAAAGGAGATAGTTTAAGTGCCCATGAGCATGCTAAGATTGTAGCTCAATTGGCTGATTATACAGGATTATCGCCTGAATTTATCAAAAAGGCTAATTTGCGGATTAGCCCGCAACGCTTTTCCAAAGAATTATTAAGAGCTCATGGTTTGATTGTAGGGCGTTTTGATTCTCGCTTTAAAGGAGAAGCCTTAAATCCATGTAACGATTATCCTAGCTATGATCCGAGCTTTGATGCAATTGCAGGAACTTTTACAGCTGCCTTCAATCAGTACATTAGAAAAGAGCTTAAGATAAAAAATGATCAAGAATATAAGATCTTAGCAAATATTCATTCTACTTGGAATTATAGTAAATATACCAATCAATTTTTAAATATGTCAGCTGCGTTGCGTAACGTAATGACCCAAAATAAAGCTTTAAAAGTATTTGTAGGAAGCGGCTACTATGACTTAGCTACCCCTTTTTTTGCTACTGACTATACTTTTAATCATCTACGGCATGCCTCAGACTTACAGAGTCGGGCCAGTATGCATTATTACCCGGCTGGGCATATGATGTATGTTCAAAAATTTTCTTTGATTAAAATGAAGGAGGATATAAGCCAATGGATGAAAAAACTATAGCGTTATCACAAAAACTAGGGGAAGCATGATTATTTTATTACCATCTTGCATAAGTATTTCATCTAACTCATAAGAGGAAAAAGCTTTTTTATTTGAGGGTGTTAGAGGCCTTGTTGCGTAAATGACCTAATAGTTGGTCTGTTTAAAAGCTTATCAAGTTAGTACCCATTGTCCTTTGGGCATTCCAAGCGCTGTCATCTTGTTCATTGCCAAAGATTTAGCATATAATTCTGCCCGCTGATAGTCTAGCTTCCTAGAGCGAAAATCTCCTCCAAAGTTTCTTTTAAAG
>NZ_VJOT01000026.1 GCF_011087585.1 Neochlamydia sp. AcF84 | reverse complement strand
TGTAATGATTTACTTGTAAAGAAAATATAGCATTTTTTGATATAAAACTCTCCTAAAATATTGTCTCAGGGCAAAAAGGCTTTAAATCATGTTGAACTAACTAAGGCAGGCGAGGTGCAAACCGTTAAAATAGGAGTTAGTATTTCATTAGGTAAATGTTCAATGGTAATAGAAGAGTTAGGATTCATGGTATGGCCTCTTTTAAGCTTTATGCCTATTTTATTTGATTTTTAGGCACTTTTATATATATAAAAATGCAAAATAGGCAAGAAAATGTAAGAAGGTGCCCGGAAACCTATTTTTGAATTTGCTTTCATTTTATCAAAAAGCGAGAGTTTCGGGTCACCTTCTTAAAAGCATATTAGATAGCTCATATGGGAAGATAAAAGCCAGGTTTAAGGGCCTCAGCCGTGTAAATTTATCTGTTTTAAAAGGCGTACAATGAATCTATTAAAAGCTGGTGCAAAAACAAAAGCAGGAATTAAGGGTAAGAAGACAAAAGCCAATGAAATCGAGATTACATGAGGGAAATGTAAAACGGTAAGTAAAATCTTCATGCAATTTCCCTGCAAAGCAGAAGTCCTCTTTGCTTTGAAGTAGTAATAGCGTTTCTGTTGAGCACTCCCTCCCTGGACAAAAGCACAATTAATCATTTACTTGTTACACAGCTTAAGGAACTCTTTATCTTTCTGAAGTTGCTCACTAGCATAATGAAGTGCCATGTTATCTTGCTTAACAGCGGCAAGAACGACTTTCTTATTGTTTCGCAGCTCTTGACTAGCATACTGAAGAGCCTGGCCGCTTTGCTGAACGGCGGCAAGTACCACCTCTTTATCATTCTTCAGCTCTTCTCCAGCATACTGAAGAGCCTGGCCGTTTTGCTGGATGGCAGCAAGTACCAAAGCTTTATTATTCTTAAGATCCTTTCCAGCATGCTCAAGTGCCCAGCCGTTTTGCTGAACGGCGGCAAGTACTACCTCTTTATCATTCTTGAGGTCTTCTCCAGCATACTGAAGTGTCCAACCGTTTTGCTGAACGGCAGCAAGTACTACCTCTTTATCATTCTTGAGGTCTTCTCCAGCGTATTTAAGTGCCCAACCGTCTTGCTGAACGGCCTCAAGCACAATATCTTTATTACTTTTAATCCATGGGCTGGCATAAAAGAGTAGACCGCCAGCTTGCCGAACAGCAGTAAGCAGCAAAAATTTATCATCTCTTAGGGCCCAGGAGGCATACTGAAGTGCCCGAGGATCTTGCTGAATGGCAGCAAGCACGACTTTTCTATTGTCTTTAATTTCTTCACTGGCATATTCAAGAGCTAAACCATCCTGCTGGACAGCAGCAAGCATAACCTCTTCGTCGTTCTTAACTTTTTTGCCCCCATACTGGATAGTCAAGCATCGATGCTTAAAATCAACAAGCACAAATTGCTCATTATTTATCACCGTTTTATCAAGGTACTGGAGAGCGGGGTCTTGATGCCGAATAGCAGCAAGCACGACCTCCCTGTCGTTTTTAAGAGCTTGGCTAACATACTTAAGAGATGCGCCATTTTGTGTAACGGCAGCAATCACCACTTCTCTATTATTTTTAAGCTCTTGGCTAGCATGCTCAAGAGCTAAGCCATCTTGGCTAACAGCGGCAAGTACGACTTCCTTATCACTCCTAAGTTCTTGGCTAGCATACTTAAGAGCTAAGCCATCTTGGCTAACAGCGGCAAGTACAATTTTTTTATTATTATGTAATTCTGGATGAGAATATTTAAGAACCAAGCCGCTTTGCTTAACAGCAGCCAATACAATATCTTGATCTTTTCTAAAATCTTCGCTAGCTTGAGAAAGCTCCCATCCATTTTTCTGCATGTCAGCAAGGGCGGTAGCCTTAACTTTTTTAAACTCCTCGCTGAGATTGCCAAGCTTTAAGTCATCTTCTTGGGCAGTAACCCATGGTGCCGATTCATTATTAATTTCTTTCCCAGCATCTTGGGGCGAGTTAATCGTTTGGCCTACTTTTGGCGGTTTTAAGTTCTTATTATCAAGTCTATACTGAGTAATATCCCAAATTCCCACCCATATATTTCCTAAAATGGGGACCAATAAAACAATGCAACGTCTAAAACTTTTTTTATTAAGATACCGGTAATAATTATTGCTTAAAGATAAGTTTCCTTCTTGCTGGTTCAATACATAAACACATTTTTGGAAAATATTGACTAGATTAGTCACCGTACTGATTAGAGGCACGTAATCAGCCTTACGATCAATCCATATACACAATTGAGAAAAACCGCTTAGGTTCATTTTAACCCCACTTATTCTTTAAATTAAATAATATTAGCAACTATATCTTATAAAATCAATAAAACTTTATTAAAAAAAACTAATCTTCTACACGGTTAAAAAAAAACATTTTATGAGTTAATTTATTACTGCTTTTTTCTCAAGCTAAGGCGCATTCTGCCGAAGAGAGAAAGACTTAGTCGGTGTTGGGCAAACTCCCATCCAACATTCTGCCACTCAAAAGAGTAGAGCGCTATTATTATGATTAACGAAAGGCGGGATAAGAAGATAGGTCATTCTCTTTTTAGAATGCAAAAGATAGCATTAAGTAACTGTTACTTGAAGTGTTTGGATGGTTTGCCTGCCTTTTCCTTGCCTATAATAGGTGCAGGCCCTGCTATTCGTGAGGATTTAACTCTTTAGGATAAAGTTAGTTTATCTTAATCGCGTTCTAAGTTAAACAGCTTAATTTTTTAATAATTTTGATAATTTAAAAAATGTTTTTAAGAAATAATCTTTTTTATAAATTTAGAGAAATTTAAGTCTATCCATATAATAAAATGCGTTAAAAAAAAACGAAGCTGAAAAGATTAAAAAGCTTATTGTGCCTTCTTTTTCCCTTTATAAAATTTATCATTCCTTTTGAGCTTTATCCCATGCATCTAAAGCTAAATTAAGTTTTAGCACGTTAATATAAGGCGCGCCTAGGAAGCCCCAGCGCGGCAATTCTATTGATGCTTCGATGAGTCGAAAAATAGCCTCTTTATTATTTTCGTTCCAACCTCTTGCTTTGATTATTCGTTCTACCTGAAAGTAGGCGGTTTGCGGAGAAATATGGGGATCTAATCCGCTGGCAGAAGCAAAAAGTAACTCGCTAGGAATTAAGCGATCACTTTTCTCATCGTAGGTTTTTTTTATCTTTGCTTTACGTTTTTCAATAGCTTTTTTTAAAGCCTCGCTGGTAGGGCCTAGGTTACTCCCTCCTGATGCTAAAGGATTACAATTATTTGCCGAGGGGCGTCCCCAGAAATAACGATTACTTTCAAAGTTTTGTCCGATCAAGGCAGCTCCTACCACCTTACCATTAAAAGAAATAAAATCCCCTTCAGCTTTATTTTTGATAGTTAGATACGCTATAAGAGTAATGAAGAGAGGGTAGATAATTCCTGTTAAAGCTGTTAACCACAGAAACATCTTGAAGCTAGTCCAAATTCTTAACATATAAACTCTCTCACTCTACAAAGCTAAAAAAGGTGATTAAAATATCGATAAGTTTTATTCCTACAAAAGGAGCCACAAGTCCTCCTAATCCATAGATGAGGAGATTATTTCTTAACAAAGCTTGTGCCGACTGAGCATTATATTGGATTCCTCTTAAAGCTAGAGGTATTAAAGCCACGATGATTAAAGCATTAAAAATAATAGCACTTAAAACAGCACTCTGAGGTGAATTTAAGCCCATAATGTTAAGTACAGACAGAGGGCCAGAGCCTCCTTTATCTCCTATATACAATGCTCCAAAGATCGCTGGAATGATGGCAAAATATTTAGCTACATCATTAGCTATACTAAAAGTTGTTAAAGCCCCCCTTGTCATCAACATCTGTTTGCCGATTTCTACAATGTCAATTAACTTGGTAGGATTGCTGTCTAAATCTACCATATTGCCAGCTTCTCTAGATGCCTGCGTGCCTGTATTCATTGCTACACCTACATCCGCCTGAGCTAAAGCAGGTGCATCATTGGTGCCATCGCCTGTCATAGCCACTAGCCTTCCATTCTCTTGTTCGCTTTTAATTTTTGCTAATTTTATCTCGGGTGTAGCTTCAGCAATAAATTCATCTACTCCAGCTTCTGCTGCAATAGCTGCAGCGGTCAAGTGATTGTCACCAGTAACCATTACAGTACGAATGCCCATGCGTCGCATCTGCGCAAATCTTTCTTGGATACCTCCTTTGATGATATCTTTAAGATGGATGATCCCTACAATTTTATCTTCATCGCTGACCAGTAAAGGTGTTCCTCCTTTGCTTGCTATAGTTTGTATAGCAGCATCTAGCTGATCAAGATAATGCCCTCCTAAGCTTGTCAGATGTTTTTTAATGGCTTCTGTAGAGCCTTTGCGTATGCGCCGTACAACCTTTCCTAAACCATCTACGAAATCGATGCCGCTCATGCGCGTAGTGGCTGAGAAAGGAACAACGATAGAGTTTCTTGTATCCAAAGATTCAGCCCTTAAGCCAAATAATTTTTTAGCAAGAACTACAATAGAACGGCCCTCTGGAGTCTCATCAGATAAAGAAGCTAGCTGAGCAATTTCTGCAAAAGCTTTTTCATCTATGCCTACGGCAGGTAGAAAAGCTGTAGCCATTCTATTGCCGATAGTAATTGTGCCTGTTTTATCGAGTATCAACAAATCTATATCTCCTGCAGCTTCCACCGAGCGGCCGCTTAAAGCTATTACGTTGCGCCTAAATAAACGATCCATTCCTGCAATTCCTACCGCACTTAGCAATGCGCTAATGGTCGTAGGGATTAAGCAAATTAGCAGAGCCACTAAAATAGGAAAGGTGAGGAGTTGGGAAATATCTTGCTTAGAAGCGTGGGCACTATATTCTCCAAAAGCTTTCAAGGAAGCGATGGTGATAAGGAAAATAATACTTAAAGCCGAAAGCACGATATGCAAAGCAATTTCATTAGGTGTCTTCTGACGTTTGGCACCTTCAATTAAGCGTATCATGCGATCTAAAAAATTATTTCCGGGCTCTGCAGTCACTTGAATACGCAGGCGATCGCTCAACACCCTAGTTCCTGCCGTTACAGCGCTTCTATCTCCTCCACTTTCTCTAATGACAGGTGCTGATTCACCTGTTATAGCTGATTCATCAATGGTAGCAGCACCTTCTATGACATCCCCGTCGGTAGGAATAATATCCCCTGCTTCACAAATTATTACATCACCTTTTTTTAACTGATCTGCAGGAATTTTTATCTCTATTCCATTGATCTCTTGACGAGCATTAGCTTGAACTTTTGTTTTTCTTAAACTTGCTGCTTGTGCTTTTCCTCTACTTTCGGCAATGGATTGAGCAAAATTAGCAAAAAGGATTGTAAACCATAACCAAAGAGCAATTTGCAAATTAATCCACGTTAACTGCTGATAAAAAACCTCCTGGATGACATAACCTGTGGTAGACAGTGCTCCAAGATAAGTCACAAACATGACAGGATTTTTAAATTGATCCTGAGGAGCCAGCCTCTTGATTGCTTCTTTAAGAGCATCTGCAGCAATTTTCACAGTTAGCAAGCTCTTTTGGTTAAACTGCATTCGATCTCCTTTATCCGCAAATTTTGATCCCTTATTTGACATTATTTTCATCTATCTATTTTTCTGAATTTAAAATGTCTGCCCTTTAAGCATTAAAAGATGCTCCGCTAAGGGACCTAACGACCATGCAGGAAAAAATGTTAAAGCTCCTACGATAAGGATCACACATAAAAGTAAAAAAGCGAACAAAGGAGAGCTAATGGAAAAATCCCCGGAAGAAAGAGGGGAAGCCCTTTTGGAGGCAAGTAAGCCCGCTATAGCCAGGCTAGACAAAATTATTGAACTCCTACTTATTAACATGACTATTCCCAGGAACAGATTGTAATAAAGTGTATTAGCATCTATTCCAGCAAACGCACTACCATTATTACCTGCAGCTGAGGAAAAAGCATATAAAATTTCTGATAAACCATGAGGGCCCTGATTTCCTAAGCTAGTAAGGGCTTCTGGCAGTACGCAAGAGAGCCCACTCCCTATGAGGATGAGAAAGCTAGGCATCAAAATAGCTAGCATTAACCATTGCATTTCTTTTCTCTCAATTTTTTTACCTAAGTAGACTGGCGTCCTTCCTACCATAAGGCCTGCAAGAAAAACTGTAAGGATGGCAAACATGATCATCGAGCATAGTCCTACCCCTATCCCTCCAAAAACTATCTCTCCTAGCATCATGTTAAGCATAGCCATGCCTCCGCTTAGCGGCGATAGGCTAGAAAGCATAGCATTAACTGAGCCGTTTGACGTAGCTGACGTTGACATAGCCCATACAAGACTAAGGTTAGTTCCTAGCCGGGTCTCTTTTCCTTCGAGGAAAGGAGATACATCCATAGCAAGATTCATGAGTTTTTCCGCATAGAAGGAAATACCTAAGCCTACAACCCAAAGAGCTATCATAACAGCGAAAAGATTCCATGCATGCTTTTTGGCATCGATTAAGATTCCATAGGCATATACGGAAGCCGCTGGTATTAGCAAAATAGCAAGCATTTCAAAAAGATTAGTAACAAGGGAAGGATTTTCAAAAGGATGGGCACTATTAGCATTAAAAAAGCCTCCGCCATTTGTTCCCAGCTGTTTAATAGCTACCTGGGAGGCTACGGGTCCTAAAGGAATGGTTTGCTGAGAATTTTCCAAAGTAGTGACTTCAATGTAAGGAGAAAAGGTTTGAACGACCCCTTCGCTAACTAATAATAAAGCTAGCAGTATAGAAAGAGGTAACAGTATATAAACGACAGAACGGATAAGATCGCTCCAAAAATTGCCTATGTGTTTAGTATTTTTGCTCACAAGGCCTCGAATTAAAGCTAATAAGGTAGCCAATCCAGTGGCTGCGCTCAAAAAATTGTGCGCGGCCAGTCCGAGCATTTGCGTCAAATAGCTCATCGTGGTTTCACCTGCATAGGCTTGCCAGTTAGTATTAGTAATAAAGCTGATTGCTGTATTAAAGGCTAATGGCCATGGAACTGAGGGAAAATGCTGGGGATTAAGAGGAAGGAGGTGCTGGAAAAGCTGCAGAAAAAAAAGGCCTAAAAAACTTATGCCATTGAAAATAAAAAGGGCGGTCGCATATTCAAGCCAACTCATCTCTTTTTTTGCATCTACGCTACTGACGCGATAAGATAGATGCTCTAAACCTCCTAAGAGAAAATGTACGGCAGTTTTTTGATCGGTAAATATTTTAGCCATATATCTACCTAGAACAGGGATTAACACTATGAGAAGAATAAGAAAGAAAAGGAGTGTAGCCCACTCGGCATAGGACATAAGTGATCTTCTCTTAAAATTTTTCGGGGTGAAGGAGAGTATATATCAAATAAGCTAAGACGGCAAATGCCAAGGCTCCCGCTAAAATAAATTCCATCGACATACTTCTCCTACACGCATAAAAGCTATCATGTAAATTGTACATTAACTATTTCAAAAAAAATTTACAAATAAAAAAGCAAAATAGCAATAGAAAAGCTCTCTAGGGAAAATAAGCTTTTTTAAAATGTGTAAACCTAGGAATAGCTATTTTTACAATAGAGGGGCTGGATTCTTGATAAGGTGAGCATAATAGTGAGAAAAAGCTGCCGCTTGATCGCCATCTATGATCCTATGGTCAAAACTCCAGGATAAATTAAGAACATCCCTGAGCACTACTTCATCATTACAAGCCCATGGCTGTTTTTGAATGCGATTAACGGCTAAGATAGCTACTTCAGGATAATTAATGATAGGCGTCGCCCATAGGCCACCATCCCCTAAGACCCCAAAGTTACTGATAGTAATAGTCCCTTCTTTCATCTCACTCGGCTGAAGTTTATTAGTATTAGCTCTATTTTTAAGTTCCTCATAAGCATAAATTAGATCGATCAAAGAAAGAGCTTGAACATTTTTAAGTACCGGTACTATTAATCCTAGTGGCGATGCCATGGCAATGCCTATATGATGATGCTGATGAATAATCAGCTTATGTTGATCCACCGAACTATTAAACTGAGGAAATTTATTTAAAGTCAAACTTAAAGCTTTAAGCAAAAAAGGCATATAAGTGACTTGAATATTCTTTTTAGCCCCTTCTTCTTTAAATTTTTGGCGTAAACGCACAAGCCTTGTCGCCTCAGCTTTTTCAAAATAAGAAAAATGAGGAATTTTACGTTTGGATTCTACCATTTTTTGGTACATTAAATTTTTAATGCCTATGATAGGAAGCTCTTTATCTTCTTCAAGACGAAGAACAGGAGTATCTAAATTTTCCTTGGGCCAAGGTCGAACATATTGACGTAAATCTTCCGGTCTTACGCGACCTGCTTTGCCCATTCCTTGAACTTGGCAGATATCAATTCCCATTTCTTGAGCTAATTTCCTTGTAGAAGGCAGAGCTAAAATGTTCGATGATCCAGGTGCAAGAGCAGGGGCACTCATATGACTAGGAGCAAGCGGAGGCAAAGGACAAGGCTTAGGGAGAGAACTTTCTTTAAGCCTAGACTGAGGGGCGGGCACTGCTGTATGTCCTTCAAGTAATTCTATATCATAAAGAGGTTTTCCTTTAATCGATATCTCCCCCGGCTTATAGTAATGTTTGGCTATTTTTCCAGGATAAGGGGAAGGAAGTTCTACAGTAGCTTTATCAGTCATCACAATTACGACAGGCTCATCTTGCAAGACAGTATCCTGAACATCTTTAAGCCATTCAACCACTTCTCCTTCGATAACCCCTTCCCCAATATCAGGCAAGGTCACGGTATGAATTTTAGCCATATAGCCTTCCGTTAGTAATTAAGGGTTTCTAAAATTGCCTTCTTAACGCGAGGAGTATCGGGCAAATATTCTTTCTCTAAAGTATGAGGAAAAGGTGTGTCTAAGCCGCAGCAACGTTTAACAGGTGCTTGAAGTTTTAGCAAGCAATGTTCATGAATCAATGCCGAAATCTCGGCACCAAAACCTTGAGTTAAAGGCGCTTCATGGCAAACAACACAGCGACCTGTCTTATTGACTGATGCGACTAAGGTATGGATATCTAAAGGATTTAAAGTACGTAGGTTTATAACTTCTACATCAATATTTTCTTGCTGGGCCAACTCCTCTGCCGCCTGCTTATTTTGATGATGCTGGGCTCCCCAGCCAATCAAGGTTATGTCCCTACCGGCACGTTCCACATGGGCTTGGCCAAAAGGAATTAAATATTCTTCTTCAGGTACTTCTTGCTTTAAAGAGCGGTAAATCCTTTTGGGTTCTAATAACAGGACAGGATCATTGGAACGAATAGCAGAGGCAAGCAATCCTTTAGCATCATAAGGAGAAGAAATTACTGCTACCACCAGGCCGGGAATATGAAGGAAGAAAGCCTCTGGCGATTGAGAATGGTAATGTCCTCCATGAATCCCTCCCCCATAGGGAGTGCGTATAACCATCGCGCTGCTGTACTGGTTGCCGGTGCGATAACGCATCTTAGCCATCTCGTTAACAATCTGGTCAAAAGCTGGGTAGATATAATCGGCAAATTGAATTTCACAGATAGGCTTAAGGCCTTTTTGTGCAATGCCTATACCAAAACCTACGATGCCAGCTTCTGCCAAAGGAGTATCAAAGCAACGCTCTTCCCCAAATTTTTCTTGCAAGCCAGTGGTTACGCGAAAGACCCCTCCGAAGGCTCCTACATCCTCACCAAAAGTTAGTAAACGTGCGTCACGTGTAAACTCTTGATGAAGAGTGTGATTTAAAGATTGAATAATGTTCATGATAGCCATGTTAACCTACTAAACAAATATGGGGGTTTTATGCATGATAAAGCGATTGGATGTCTTCATACTGAGCTGCAAGGCTAGCTGGCACTTCAAAATATACATCTTCTATAAGAGAATCTAAAGCAGGCCTACCGGTCTCTTTGGCCACCTGAATGGCTTCTGTAATTTCTTTATTAATAGAATCTAAATAACTTTTCTCTCGTTGCACATCCCATAAACCTTGCTTTTCCAAAAAATTCTTTAAGCGAGTAATGGGACAAGCTAATTGCTTCTCTAAAACTTCTTTCTCTTGACGATAGACTGAAGGGTCATCCGAAGTAGAATGGGCTCCTAACCGATAGGTCATGGCTTCAATGAAAACTGGACCTTGCCCTTCTATGCATGCCTGCCTAGCTTGAGACACCGCTTCATAAATAGCAAAAAAATCGTTACCATCAACCCGATAAGTGGTTATATTTCTTCCTATCACTTGGGGGGCCACTCCATCGCTAATAAACTGACATGCGGCTGGTGTAGAAATGGCATATCCATTATTTCGACAAAAGAAAATCGCAGGAGCTTTTCTTACTGCCGCAAAGTTCAAGCCTACATGAAAATCTCCTTCGGAAGTGGCTCCTTCACCAAAATAAGCTACCGCAACTGTATTTTCTTTTTGAATTTTCATGGCATAAGCACAGCCAGCAGCATGAGGAATTTGCGTACCAATAGGGGAAGATACTTGTACAACATTTAAAGCGCGAGATCCAAAATGATTAGGCATTTGCCTTCCCAAAATAAGATCTTCTTTGTTACAAAACATTTGGTGAATATATTGCTGTGGAGTAAACCCTCGCCAAAACATAATACCACTTTCCCTATATTGAGGATAAAGCCAATCTTCAAATGAAAGAGCAGCAGCACTTGCAACAGAGCAGGCCTCCTCGCCAAAAGAGCTTAAAGCAAAGGAAATCATTCCTTGACGTTGAAGGGTTATCATTCTTTCATCTAAGCGGCGTGTTAAAACCATTGTTTGATAAGCTTTAACTAACACCCCCTCCGCAATATCTACTTTACAATTCGAAGAAAGTTCGCCCTGGACATTTAAATAGGTACGCGTTGGAATGGCCATTTTTATTTATTCCCCCATTAAGCTTATTAAGACGAGCTAAATTCTCCATAATTTTAAATGGCTAATAAACTCAGTCAGGCATTTTAACATAAAAAAATTTATGAAGCTGCTTATTTTTTCTTCGATTTTGACCCATTACTGTCCGCATTAAGAGGATCTGCTTTGCAAGCAGTTAAGGGATATATAAAGCTTTAGAGGGGATTTTATAAAGCGTTTGCAGCGCCAAAAACACTCCCAAATAGCTATTTTTTCTATTTGCAGAGTTTTTTGATTTGCATTTGCTACTTAGTATTAAAGGCTTAACTAGCCGGCATGGGTGGCCGCTTATCATTTTACATCTTTTGCCTTTCAATAGTTTATGCAAGATGTTATGAAGAATGGACTTAATGACTACTTAGCAAATAATCATCTAAAAATTTATAGGAAAACCTTAAGGACCTAACATGTTTATCAGTTATAACAAAGTAAGAATGCATGACACGGATATGGCAGGTATCCTTTATTTCGCTAAGCAATTTCGCTTTGTACATGACGCCCTAGAAGATCTAATGGACCAGGAAGGAATCACTTTAGATCACCTTTTCCACCATTCCTCCTTTGCCTTCGTAGTCGTACATGCCGAAGCAGACTATCTAAAACCAGTTAAAGTAGGAGATGCATTAGAGGTGCATGTTGAAGTGGTTCATCTAGGGACAACCTCTTTTTCTTTTGCTTACAAAATTTTCAAAAAAGCAGACCATGTGCTGATCGGCAAAGCTAAAACTGTACACGTTTGCCTAGATACTCAGACCCGCTCAAAAATACCACTTCCCGACGAACTAAAGAATATATTAAAAAAATATCAGCCTATCCAGCAAAAAATTTAGCTTTTCTCCTATAAAAAGTTGTATGAGTGCCTTAATAATGGGCCTATTTTCTACCCCCTCCTTATTTTGGAAGAAACAAAAGTAAAAAGTTCTTTGGCTTATCTCCTAGCTTATACGCTTAAAAAAACTTAGCCTACATATTCAAAAGCTTTCTCACTAGTTAAACAGAGGGCTTTTATAAAGTATGGGGCTGCATAATAAGTAATTCAAAAGCGCATGACTATAAACTTATTTGTTTTTGCCTAACTATAAGCCTTAAATCTTTTTGAAGTTTGTGGCTAGCATGCTTAAGTGCCCGGCTGTTTTGCAGGACGGCAGCAAGGGCAATTCCCTCGTGGTTCTGCAGCTCTTCGCTAGCATACTTAAGTGCCCGGCCATATTGCTTAACAGCCGCAAAAACGATTTCCTTGTCGTTCCGCAGCTCTTCGCTAGCATATCGAAGTGCCCGGCCGTATTGCTTAACAGCCGCAAGGACGAATTCCCTGTCGCGCCACACCTCTTTGCTAGCATACTCAAGCGCCAAGTAGTCTTTCTTGGCAGCCACAAGGACAATCTCTTTGTTTTTCCGCAGCTCTTGGCTAGCATGTCGAAGCGCGAAGCCATTTTGCTGAACTGCAGCAAGGACAATTTTCTCGTCGTTCTGCAGCTCTTGGCTAGCATAGCAAAGGGCCCAACCATGTTGCTGAACAGCAGCAAGGACTATTTCCTTGTCGCTCCGCAACTCTGCGCTAGCATACTGAAGCGTTAAACCATCTTGCTGAACGGCAGCAAGGACAATTTCCTTGTTATTCTGCAGTTCTTCGCTAGCATACTGAAGGGCCAAGCCATTTTGCTGAACAGCCGTAAGAACGATTTCTTTGTCGTTCCGTAGCTCTTCGCTAGCATATTCAAGCGTGCAACCGCATTGCTTAATAGCGGCAAGAACGATTTCCCTGTCGTTTTGAAGTGCTGGGCTACTATACTGAAGCACCCAGCCGTATTTCTGAACAGCAGCAAGAATGATTTCCTTGTCGTTCCGCCGCTCTTCGCTAGCATACTTAAGCGCCCAGCCGTATTTCTGGACAGCAGCAAGAACGATTTCTTTGTCGTTCTGCAGCTCTTCGTTAACATGCCGAAGCGCCAAGCCGTTTTGCTGAACAGCCATAAGAGCGATTTCCGTGTGGTTCCGTAGCTCTTTGCTAGCATACTTAAGTGCCAGCCCGTTTTGCTTGACAGCCGCAAGAACGATTTCCTCGTGGTTCTGCAGCTCTTCGCTAGCATGCCGAAGAGCCAAACCGTTTTGCTTAACGGCCGCAAGAACGATTCCCTTATTATTCCGCAGTGCCACACTAACATACCGAAGTGCCAAACCGTTTTGCTTAACGGCCGCAAGAACGATTTCCTTATTATTCCGCAGTGCCACACTAACGTACCGAAGTGCCAAACCGTTTTGTTGAACAGCCGTAAGGACGATTCCCTTGTGATTCCGCAGTTTTTCATTAGCATACTGGAGCGCCCAACCGTTTTGCTGAACAGCCGTAAGAACGATTCCCTCGTGATTCCGCAGTTCTTCACTAGCATACTGAAGCGCCAAACCATCTTCCTTAACAGCCGCAAGAGCGATTCCCTTGTGATTCCGCAGTTTTTCACTAGCATACTGAAGCGCCAAGCCGTTTTGCTGGACAGCCGCAAAGACGATTCCCTCGTGATTCCGCTGCTCTTCGCTAGCATACTGAAGAGCCAAACCATCTTCCTTAACAGCCGCAAGAGCGATTCCTTTGTCGTTCCGTAGCTCTCTGCTAGCATACTTAAGCGCCAGCCCACATTTTTGAACAGCTGCAAGAACAACTTGCTTATCATTTCGAAGCTTTAAACTAGCATACTTAAGGGCTAAGCCATCATACTGAATAGCGATAAGAACGGCTTCCTTATCATTTTTAAACCTGCAGATAGCCTCTTTAAAAGCCTTCTTATCATTCTTCTGAATTGCAGTATGCAGGGCGTCTCTATCATTCTCTTTGCAAGGATGGGTAAAATCCCAAATTCCAACGAGTATATTCCCTAACACGGGAATCAACAAAATTATACAGCGCTTAAAAGTCTTCTGTTTAAGGTAAGTACAGTAAAGGCTTTTAGATATATTTTCTTTTTCCTTTAAAGGTAAGACAACTACTTTTTGAAAGATATCGACTAAATTAACCACCGTGCTGGCGATAGGGATGTAATCAGCCTTATGATTAATAGATAAGCACGCTCTGGATAGAGAATTTATTGCCATAGTATCCTTGTAATTTATTCTTTTATAAAAAGCATGCTTCCTTCAAAAAAGCTATTCACAAGCATGCTTTCTTAATCGATTGATCTAAAAACCTATCGAACAAATAAAGGCCGTTTAAGAACTGGACCTTTAATTACCTGATTAATTTAGTTATATTAATTTATACGCATAAAGAAAAATCATAACACGTATTATTATTTTTTATCTATAATAATACTTCATATTTTTATTTTACTAATCATTATTGCCTCGTTAAGTGTCATGCTGATAGTAATGTATCTAAGGTTTATTAATTAAGAAAGGGGTAATCGACCTGGGGCAATTAAATTCTATTCGCGAACAACTTAATGAATGGATGAATATTTTTAAAGCCAACTTAGGAAGATCAGATTTAGAAAGGGAGAATGTAAATTTCCATCGGGCAGCTAGACTAAAAAAATGAAAATCCAAATACCTTTGCTAGCCAAGATAAAAGACTCACTAAAAATTAAGAATTTTAGACTAGAGAGTCGCCTTCAAGATAGGGTTTTATAGCAATCAAAAGAAGCAAACAAGCTTTTTAACTAGAATAAAGGTGCTTGGGCACCCTATTTACGTAGCTGCAAACCGTCTAAAAATGAACTTTTAATCGTTGCTAATCATAAAAATCTACAAAAAACCATGAGCACTTACAAAATTAGATGGGAAACAGAAACTTTATTTACGTCTTTAGCAACGTTAGATTTTTGCTTAGAAGACACCCCTTTAACTCATCCTCTGGCAGAATTAAGAAACTTATCTTTGCCTTAACCCTTATCTTCTGAATGAAGCAGGATTAAAACTGAATAGCAGATGCCTAGGCAAAATTAGAAGATTTTAATCATTTAAAAGGACTACTTACAGTCTCTTTACAGTCTCTATTTAAGCCTCCTAAGCAGGTATTCAATTTCCCTTGTGTGAAATAAATACTTAAGGATGCTAAGCATGCGAAAAAGACGCCCGGGGCAACTTTAAAGAATAAAAATCCCGACTGCTAGAAAGTGAAAGCACATTTAAGTCTAGAAACTTTTTGTCTTTTATGTTAAAAGTTTACTATTTTTAATAGGATGTATTGATGAAAAATTTATTCTTACTTTTAAGCTTTTTCTTATCTATAGTCACCTTCCCTTGTTTACAAGGAGATTGCCGAGGCAAGATCGATGTAGCCCCCACTTTCGTCCATTTAGATATTGTAAACTTTGGAAAAACTGTTAAAACCATGGACCTGCCCGCTATAAAAATAGACGCTAATGCTCTTGTCTATAAAGGGTTATGTATTAGACCTGGCTTTATGTACGGATCTAATCGCGGCACCTTGTTAACCACAGGTTGCGGCTTAGGCTTTACCATTCCTACTAAAAGGTGGTGTTTTACTCCTGCGGTTGGTGCTAATTACACTCAGCTTAAGACTAAAATTCCCTTAAAAATCTCGGATTTTAAATTAATAGCTAAAGAAAAATTCCGCTCTTGGTCACCTTATATCTCTATCGAAGTTTTTTATAGAATTGCAAAAGGCTGCCGAGCAGGCCTAATGGTGCAATATGCCTGGAGTCGCAGCCATACGACCATTAAAAGCATTGGCACAGATAAAAGTAAGAGCAATGCGAAAGGTCCTAGCTATGCACTACTGATTGAAAAAGACCTGCATGAACAATGGTCTCTTAATCTAGGTTTTGCTTACAACATTAGCTTAACTCGTGAGAAACATGGCCTTAGGGGCTATGGCATGAAAGCGGGCTTAGCCTACTGGTTTTAGAAGATAGGTCTAATAGATTTGCTTACGTCGAAAAGTCAGGCGAAAATAATTAGCTCACCCGGCTTATAAAGAAACATGCTTAGGTAAAGCTTTATTCTGATGGTAATAGGATATGCCTGCCGACTGAATGATTGCTCCTCCTAAGCATTTATTACCTTCATAGAATACAATTGACTGCCGAGGGGTGACGGCACGTTGAGGAACATCAAAAACAACCTTTAACTGCTTGTCTGTTTCTGTCATAATGGTACAGGCTTGATCTGTCTGTCGATAGCGCACCTTAGCTCTGCAAGCCAAGGGCAAAGTTGGCCTTCCATGAGGAGAGACCCAGCTGGCTTCGCAAGCGATTAATTCATCACAAAAAAGGGCCGGGTGATGAGCTCCACGCTCAATATAAACTACATTTCGCTCTAGATCCTTACCGACAACAAACCAGGGTTCTCCTTGTCCTCCAATTCCCATTCCCCTACGTTGGCCTATGGTATAATAGGCCACCCCATCATGTGTACCTATGACTTGCCCTTCAAGGGTTTCGAAGTTTCCAGGTCTGTAAGCGATATATTGACTTAAAAATTGTTTAAAATTGCGCTCACCAATAAAGCAAATACCCGTACTATCTTTTTTAGCAGAAGTAGCTAAACAATGCTCCCGCGCAATTTTTCGAACCTCTGGCTTGTGAAGGTTGCCCACAGGAAAAAGAATTTTAGAAAGCACATGAGATTTGATGGTATATAAGAAGTAGCTTTGATCTTTACCAGGATCTATCCCTTTTGCCAGAATGCTTTCCTCATCATGGGTAAAAGATTGGCAATAATGTCCGGTAGCTAGATAATCAGCACCTAATGTCAATGCCTTTTCAAACATGGTTTTAAACTTGATCTCGCGATTACATAAGATATCTGGGTTGGGTGTATGCCCCTGCCTAAACTCCTCTAAAAATTGATTGAAAACATTTTCTTTGTATTCTTTGACAAAATTAACCGCATAATAAGGGATGCCTATTTGCTCACAAACACGTACAACATCCTCATATTCATAAGAAGCTTTACAAGTTCCATGCTCATCGGTTTCTTCCCAATTTTTCATAAACATTCCAATTACATGATACCCTTGCTGCTTTAATAGCAAAGCCGCTACAGACGAGTCCACGCCACCAGACATTCCTACAACAACAGTTTTTTGCTTATTTGGTATCATCACAACCTTATCTTATTAATTTCTATGCTTTGTCGAGAATAGAGGCTAAAGTATTTTTTTTTCAGAACGAGCAACTAGCACGGCGCAGCAAGAGGTCCCAAAAACATTAACTACTGCTCTACACATATCTAAGAGGCGCTCTACTGCTAATACTAAGCCAATAGCATCTACAGGCAATCCTATAGTATGTAAGACCAAGATAGCTCCTACAAGGCAAGCTGAGGGTATTCCTGCCATGCCTATAGAAGAGAAAATAATTAAAAGAAAAATAGTCGCAATCGAGCCGAGGCTCCAAGCCAAGCTATAAACCTGGGCAATAAAGAAAACGGTCACACAAATAAATAAGGCTGAAGCTGTAAGATTTAATGAGGTGCCTAACGGCACGGTAAAGCTGCAAATCCTATACGGCACATGGGCACGCTTTTCTAAGCATTCTAAGGTTAAAGGCAAGGTAGCTGCAGAAGAACTAGTAGAAAAAGCCGTTAACAAAGCAGGAGCCATGGCGCGCACATGAGCAAGGGGGCTAACTTTAGCTACAAATTTTAATAATAGCGGCAAAACAATCCCCGCATAAATAAATAAAGCAATAAAAAATGTTAAAGTGAACCAGGCTACCGAGCGAAAAGCCTCTATTCCTGTAGTAGCTACTACTTTAGCTACAAGACCAAAAACACCGATCGGCAAAGCACGCATGACCAAATGAGTAATTTTCATCATCACCTGAAAGATAGCATTCCAAAAGCCTAATATAATTTGACTGGGGTAGGGCTCTATACTAGAGGCAAAATATCCAAATAATAGACTAAAAAAGATGAGTCCTAACATCTGCCCTTGAGAGGCAGCAGCTAAAATATTAGAAGGTACAAGCTTCAAAAGGAGCTGTTCAATTTTTTGAAAACTTCCACCTTGCCCTTGAGCATGAAGTTCTACTAATTTGCTTGCTTGAGGATGGCTACTCTTTAACTCTTCTAATGGCTGACCTATGCCTGGCTTGATGAGCATAACGCAAGTCAATCCTACCACTACAGCTAGCACCATAGTCAAAATGAAATAACTAAAAGTTTTATAGCCTAAAGTCCCTAATGCCCCTTCACTTCCCATACGAGCAGCCCCTACAATGATTGAGGAGGATACTAAAGGTACGACTACTAAGGTGAGAGCATTCAGAAATAATTGACCTATTAAGTTGTACAGCTGGACAAAAGGCACTCCCCCCAGCGCTTTATCTGCTCCTGACCAAAGGCCAGCCCCTACAGCTAAAAAAATGGAGGCAAAAACTTTAATCAAAACTTTATTTTTCATATAACTGCCCCAGTAAAATAAGAAAATTATAAAGAAAAATTTCTTTTTTCAAAATGAAATAATATAAAGACCGACTGAATTCAAAACTTTAAAGTAAACCATACTTGGCCAAAAATAAAAGTTTTATACCCATGCACAAAGATATCCATTCTCCGCAAGCAAATTAGAAGATTGCGTAATAATCCTTAAGAAAAATATGAAGATAGGCTCAAACTTATAATAAAGGAGAAGAAAAAGGCTTTTCTCTACTTCTTAAGAATAGAGTGGCTAGCTTAATTTAGAAAAAAAAGCTTTTTATTACCCCATCTTTTTCCTTTTAAGCCATCTTGCTTGCCTTTATGCTTTCTAGTTTAGAGAAATAATCATCCTCTTCTATAACCTTATAATAAGGCTTTTGCAAAAAAAGTAAGTTAAACTCCTTAAGTTAGGTGTTTTTTAAGTTCTATCAAAGAGCTTAAATAGTTAAATCAAGAAATTTAGTTTCTTGATAAATTGCTACATAGCTGTAAGGATTGTAAGCTTACTCTTGCTATAGATAGTTAAAAAGTTTTAACCATCAAGCTAGGCATGTAAGTAGAGAAAAGAAGAACTTGGATTGAATAATTTACGAAGATAACTGCTAAACCTTTTTCAGAAATTTTCTTAATTTTTCGTCCTCTCTTATCAAGAGGAGAATAACATCAAAAAAAAGTAAGGTTGATTAATTGTGGAAGGGGCTCTTATAATTTACTCATATGTTTACCCATATTTTTTTCTTAATTTTAGCTTTCCTACTAATGAATAGTTTACCAGAAACTTCAGCGCCAGCAATTAAATCTGTCTGGGATGCTTTTGGCATATCCCTGCTTCTTTATGTAGGCCTATGCGGTACCTTCTTTTTCCAATATCCTCTTTTAAAGAAGTTGTTTAGAAGAAAACCGAGCTTTATTCTCTTCATTATAAACATAGAATTGTTAGCCTACCTTAGCGTTTATCAATATATCTTAGATGCTGGCCGCCTGTTTCATATGATTCCCTTTATGCAAAACATGCATTTTCTTAACGTTCTGTGGGAACTTGGCCTATATTTAGGAGGGCTAGGGCTTTTTCATGCTCTTTCATTTGTGAAGTTTTATTCTTACAATATCTCCGAAACACGCTTTTATTACGCTCAACGGCAGCTAAAGCTATTGGTTCCCTTTTTCCTTCCCTTCGTTATCATTACCTTAGCTTTAGATATTTTTAGCACGCTACTAGGCCCGCAGGTTTCTACAAAAACTCTTGAATGGATGTCTGCCTCTTTCAGTGTCCTCATAGCTATCTTGCTATTCATTTTCCTTCCCTATTTCCTTCAAAAAATTTGGAAATGCAACCCCTTACCAGCAGGAGCGCTAAATGATCGCTTAGCAATAGTTTGCCAAAAAGCGGGATTTAAACACGCAGGCATGAGAACATGGACGGTAATGCACGATCAACTGACCGCGGGCATTATGGGAATCATATCTCCTTTCCGCTATGTTATGTTCACAGAGCGACTTTTAAAAGAACTTTCAACAGAAAGCATTGAAGCCATCCTAGCCCATGAAATCGGCCATAATACTCATCGCCATTTATTGTTTTATCCCTTTATTTTAAGTGGTCTCCTTCCACTTACCGGTATATTTTTTTATTTTTTCTCCGCCCCATTGTCCTACTTTCTAGGGCAAGAAAAGGCTTGGCCTCTTTCTGCCGCAGGAAATTTTTTCAACCTGCTCAAGTTTTTTTCTTTTTATGCTCTTATTATCTTAGGCTATTTTCGCGGTGTGTTTGGCTTCTTCTCTCGGCTTTTTGAAAGACAAGCAGACTTACATGTCTTTAAAGTCGGTTTACCTTTAGAGTCTATGATTAATGCTTTAGAAGCTGTAGCCTATGCTAATGGAGGATATGCCACTCCCAACTGGCATCATTACAGTATTAAAGAAAGGGTAGAGTTTTTGAAGTCTTGCCTACTAAGCCCGCTGTTAATCGAGCAGCATCATCGTAAAGTAAAAAAAGCTCTTTTAATCTATGTTGCCCTTTTCCTCACGGCTTTAACCTTCCTGCTTTATCTCACGATTAACTTATAGGACCGCTCATTAAGCCGTGATTTATACGCTTTGGGAACTTTTATTGAGAGAAAAACATGCGCGATGGTATAGATCTTTCTTAAGTTTCATTCAACGTTTATCAAGAGGTCAATTGATGCAAAACTCTTTCCCTTCCCTGCATATTTTGCAGGACTATTATAAAAAGCAGGAAAAAATTGCTTTGGAAGAATATTTTGCTTTTTTACGTTTTCAAAGTATTAGCTCAGAGATAGGCTATACCTCCCAGATGGAAGCCTGTGCCCAATGGGTGATGAGCTATCTTAAAAATATAGGTTTTGAGGCTGAAATTTGGCCTACTAAAGGGCATCCTGTCATATTTGCCTCTTACATGAAGGCCGGCCCTTCCCAGCCTACCTTATTAATTTACAATCATTATGATGTTCAACCTATTGATCCTCTAGAGGCATGGCACACATCCCCTTTTGAGCCTACTATTCGCCACGGAGAAGTCTATGCGCGTGGAGCTCAAGATAATAAAGGCCAATGTTTTTACACACTTTTTGCCATCAAAGCTCTTATGAATATTGATGGAAAATTGCCAATTAATGTTAAATTTTGCATCGAAGGAGAAGAAGAATGTGGCAGCTTGGGGCTTTCAGGACTATTGGCATATAAAAAGAAAGAACTTCAAGCAGACTATCTTGCCATTGTGGACTTAGGACTTCGCCATGCCACCGCTCCTGCAGTTACCTTAGGAGTTAGAGGAATTGTGACCATGGATGTGGAAGTTAAAGGTACTAAGACCGATTTACATTCAGGTTCATATGGAGGAATAGCTTATAATCCCCTGCATGCGCTTGTAGATATTTTAGCGCAGCTAAGAGACCCCACAGGTCGTATAAGAATTCCTGACTTTTACAAAGATGTGCAGGAGCTTAGCCCAGAGGAAAAAGAAAGAATTACTTTTGATTTTGACGAACAAGACTATTTCTTTACTTTTGGAGCTAAGCCTACCGGAGGAGAAAAAAACTATACGCCCTTAGAAAGAAGCTGGCTTAGACCGACAATAGAAATTAACGGAATCTCAGGAGGATATGCAGGAGAAGGCTTTAAAACTGTCATTCCTTCTCAAGCTACAGCTAAGCTATCGTGTCGGTTAGTTCCGCACCAATCTCCCGAGGAAACTGCTAAAAAAATTGCTAATTTTATTGAACAAAAAGCTCCGGAAGGCGTGGAAGTGAAAGTTCATATCCATGCAGGCGGAGGCAAGGCAGTAAGAATAGAGCCTTCATCTAAATGTGTACAAGCTTTCGCTAAAGCTTATGAGGAGGTGTATAAGACTTCATGTGCTTTTACATACTCGGGAGGATCCATACCGATCATCCAGCAGCTTTCTGAAGCCAGCCAAAGTGAGGTTGTTCTCATGGGATTGGGCTTGCCTGATGATCAAATTCATGCTCCTAACGAGCATTTTGGAATCGATCGATTAGAAAAAGGTTATTTAATTATTGCACGAACTCTTGAATTTTTAGCCAATTAGGAAGGTAATTATGCATCTAATTAAACATGGTTTATTGACCCTGGTATGTTTTTCCTTAATTTTTAGCCAGGGGTCTGTTTTAAGTTCTAAAGAAATCAGTTCAAATGTTCTTTTACAAGATTTTACGCAAATTGCTGACCAAGCAATTCCTGCTGTCGTTTCTATTCAAGTTAAAACAAAAAGTTTTTTTCCCCCCAGCAGCAATTTCTTTAATGATGAGTTTTTTCAACCTTTTCAGCCTTTTTTTGGCGCTCCTCTTTATCCTGAGCCCTTACCTGAACTAGAAATTAATCAAGGCTCCGGCTTTATTGTCTCCCCTGATGGCTATATTATTACCAATAGCCATGTTATCAATAAAGCTACTGAAATAGAGGTCATTCTTAATGATAAAAGAAGCTTTACTGCTACTATTATTGGACAAGATCCAAGCACCGATGTGGCAGTATTAAAAATTGATGCTCAAGATTTACCCTACCTTAAGCTAGCTAACTCGGATGAGATTAAAGTAGGCCAATGGGCTGTGGCTATTGGTGCCCCTTTAGGCTTAGAGGCTAGTTTAACTGTGGGCGTGGTAAGCGCTAAAGGTCGGAATAACCTCGATATTGCTCAAATTGAAGATTTTATTCAAATAGATGCTGCCGTTAATCGTGGCAATTCTGGAGGTCCTCTTTTGAATCTAAAAAGTGAGGTGATTGGCATGAATACAGCTATTATCTCAAGAAATGGTAGTGGCCATATGGGTATTGGCTTTGCAATCCCTAGCAACATCATTAAAAATGATTTCGAACAAATTTTAGAAAGTGGAACCATCTCCAATGGCTTTATAGGGGTGGCTTTGCAAATAGTCGACAAAGATCTTGCCAAAGCGTTAGGCTTAGAAAAACCTCAAGGAGCTCTTGTAGCAGAGGTAAGTAAAGATTCACCGGCAGAAAAAGCTGGTATTAAACAAGGTGATGTCATTCTCCAATATAATGATCGTTCATTTAACACTATTGGAGAGCTAAGGAATGCGATTGGCTTAATGAAGCCAGGCAGCAAATTAACCCTTACCCTTCAGCGTAAAGATATACCACCTTTTACCCTCACTCTAGAAGTTGGCAGGATGCCTAGGTTAGGAGAAAAAACTTCTAGCTTAACGCAAAAAGAAAACAAATTAGGTATTGAAGTGCAAGAACTTACACCTGAGCTTTCCCGCTCTTTAGGATATGGGGAGCAAAAAGGTGTGGTGATCTCAAAGATTTTACCTAATAGCGCTGCGGCATGGACAGGCCTAAAAAAAGGAACCTTAATCTTAAGCCTTGATCAACAGCCTGTTAGCAGTCTGGATCAGTTCAACAAGCTCTTGGATACCCACGATAGCAATAAACCAGTCCTTCTGCTGGTTAAGCAAGGAAATACAACTCGTTTTATTTCTTTATGGGTAAAATAAGGGAGATATTTAAGTGCGAAGCTAATGATAGCTTCGCACTTCTTCTAAAAGGCTTAATTTTTCTTTACATCGTATTTTTGAAGTTCTTGTAGTTCTTCTTCTTCTCCATCTAGCTCGGCTTCGCTAGAGTCTAAGGGAATAGCAAATACATCTGTTGTATCAGGATTGCTATGTAAATTGAAAGGAACTTTTTCCTCTGTAACAGCTGATTGATCGACTGCAGGTGCTGCTGTAGCTAACATAGGCATCATCGTATACAATAAGATAGAAACTAATTTTAATTTCATGGGTTCTTCTCCACAGGGTTTAATTTAGAAACAGCACTCTTATAGCAAATTCTTTTAATTTCGGTAAAGAAAAGCTCCATTTCCTAAAAAAATAGAAGTTAAAAAACAAAAAGGTAGAGAAAACTTCCTAGCTATCAAATAAATAACCTCCGCAGCTAGCTAAATAGCCTGTCTAAAGTAAAAACAGATGGATCATCTTAAGAAAAGATAGAAGTCGGCAAACAATTGTAGATAAGCAGCTAAGAAACCATACATCTTAAGCCAAAGAGGGAGCTATTTCTTAGGAAAACAGGAAAGCTAAATTTAACTATTCTTAGATACTGCTACTTTGCAAGCGTTATCTTTTTCTTTTTCCCTTGCTTCCTTTTCCTCTTTAGCTTTTTTCTCGATAAGGCCATTAGCTACTCCCCTCGACCAATAAAGAGTTTTGTCATCTATCTTTTTGATAAGAAAGCCTATTCCTACAATAGCTAAAGGAGTAGCTACAAATAAAGCAATTCCTAAAGGAGAAGCTAAGGTGAGGGCAGCTACAATTGAACCTACCACAGAAAGAAGCGTTAAAGATAAAGTTCCAATCACGATGGCCAGGGCAATAATTTTTTTTTGCTTAAAGTCACTAGGATATTTTTCTTTGCATATTTGTATAGCTCTACTTTTGGAATTCTCTTTTTCCTCTATTTTAAGGGAAAGAGGTATATTTGGGGTCGCTCCTACAGAAGGGGGAATCATGGCTCATCCAAGCTTTATTGTTAATAAATAAATAATTATAATTAACGCCTATAAACAACACAAGTAATAAAAGATAAAAAAACTCATCTTTTTACAATTATTGTTATAAAAAAAATTCAGTTTAATTCATTAAGGCAATTTTTTAATAAATTTTGGAAAGCGCTACTGGGGCGGATAGAATCAAATTCACTTTTAGAAAGGATGGGAGTCTTATAAGGCATCCCCTGCCTAAAAGCCGATTCTAACCATCCTACGGCAGGTTTAGACAAACCTAGCTGAGCATAGCTGAGGGCATTGGTAAGAGCAGTCTGGTAGCTAGGGGCCTCACTAAATATTCGATTACCTAATTGAATAGCCTCTTTCCAATCTTGATTATGATAAGCTAAATCTTGCAATAACTGCCAAATAGGCAGATGAAATTTATTTTTAAGAGGATAAAGAATTTCATAGGCTGCTTTATAGTCTCCTTTTTCATTTAATAAAAGGGCCTCATGGTAGGTAGCCTGCCTATATAAAACACCTGATTGTGTCCTGTTGCGAACAGTTTTAAATTTCTCGAAAGCTCCTTGCTTCCTTCCTTCTTGGAGGTCTTCTTCTGCAGCTTTTAATAAATCTTTAATCTCATCGTTTTGATCTTGCGCTTGCATCGATAACGTGCTTTGCCAGGAACGATAGCTTTCAAAAGCTAAAATTAAAAACAAAGATCCTGCTAAAGTGGCTTGCACTGCAAAAAAGAATAAACCTACACCTGCAGCAATAAGAATGCTTATAAAAGAGGCAATTTTGATTCCTCGCAGGCCTAATAAGCCTTCTAAAATTATACTTAAAAGCCGTCCTCCATCTAGAGGTTGCACAGGTAGCAGATTAACTATTGTCCAAAAGGTATTGACATAGAAACAGATTTCCAAAGCAAAGATTCCTAGATGGGAAGAATGTTCACTCCATCTATTTAAAAATAGATAAGAGCCTCCTGCTAAAGCAAAGCCAGCAAGCGGACCTGCAAGGACAATGATAAATTCTTGCCATAGCTTAAGCTTAGGGCCTGTTCGATAAGTTGCTCCTCCTAAGCCAGTAAGCTCTATAGTAGAACGTTGGCCAAAAGCAAGCGCGGATAAAGCATGCCCATATTCATGCACAATAATGGAAAACGTAATAACGATGACCCATAGCACAGTTTTAATTAAAACTGCATGGATAGATGTTATTTCTGAAAAACTGTTTAACCAGCCGATAATCAAAGTTAAAATCCAAAAAAAAGGATAAATACGTAGAGGAATTTTTCCAGGAATAGTAACCATTATTTCTTTTATGCCTTTTGCTTCTTTTTAAGACAGCTTGTTGAATTATATTTTTTGAGCTTTCCATCTGTTTTATCTTATCAGCAGCCCTTCCTTTTGTGCCACTAGAATTGTAGTCGCCTATTTCTCCTAAGAGAAGACCCAATGGGCCAAAAGTTAGGGCTACAAATTTATTTTCCTAAATTTTCATTTGTTTAGGCAGTCTCTTCCTTGCTTCCCTGCCCCATTTTCGCTTACTATGAGTAGCCTCCTTCTTCCTAACTTTTTTCTCAATAAACTATAACTTTATAAAAGAAAGAGAAAATGTCTTAAATCCTTGCTTTAGCAGCGATGCTTAAGCTGAGCAAAGAAGGTATAAAATTTTTTAAATATTGCGTCAACCAACTGCAAAACTTTACTCCCTAATATGGAACTCTTCCTACTTCTCTTGCTTTAATCCTTAAACTTGCCCTTTAATCATTTCATCTATTTTAAGATCATATCGCCCGTTATTCCCCTTGCTTAATTAAAGGCCATTACAAGAAGGGCTAAGCTAGCCAATATTTTTTTAAGATTGAAAGGCATGAAGATTCATCATCACTCCCCTCCACCTCACAGCACTTAACCTATTTTTTCTTTTTAATCTTCAAGCCTGATGTGGTATACTTTTTTTCTACTTAACCTAAATTTACAAAAAACTTTTATGATTTTAGATTTTTTAAAAGGCAGCTATACTAAATTAAAAAAAGCCTTATCCAAGACAAGTGCTGTATTAGGACATAAGCTTAAAGCTCTTTTTAGCAAACCCCTCAATGAGGAAACTTTAGAGCAAATAGAACGTACTTTATATGAAGCGGATTTAGGGGTTAAAATGTCCGCAACTTTAACCGAGAAAATTCGCCAGTTACACATCAGCCATCCACTTTTAAAACCGGAAGATTTAGTCAAAGAAATTCAACAAGACATTGTCCAAAGCCTTAAGAGCCCTTCCCTTTCTGTCTCAACTATGGATTCCTCTACCCCTCATGTTATTCTAATTGTAGGAGTTAATGGAAATGGTAAAACCACTTCAGCTGCTAAGCTCGCCAAGTTCTACCATAGCCAAGGTAAGAAAGTCTTACTCGCCGCAGCTGATACCTTTCGCGCTGCTGCAGTCGAACAGTTGGAGCGCTGGGCACAGCTCTTAAATATTCACATTGTTAAAGGAGCTGCCAAAAGTGACCCCGCCTCAGTTGCTTTTGATGCGGTAACAGCAGCCAAAGCAAGAGGAGCAGATATATTAATCATTGATACTGCTGGAAGGCTACATACCAAAGCTAATCTTATGCAAGAGCTTGAAAAGATCAAAAGATCCTGCCATAAAGTGCAAAATAGCACCCCTCAGGAAATTCTTTTGGTTCTTGATGCGACGACAGGACAAAATGCAATCGATCAGGCTACTATTTTTCATAAGCATACCCCTATTACTGGTTTGATTCTTACTAAAGTTGATGGAACAGCAAGAGGGGGAATTGCTATTAGCATTCAACAACAGCTTGGTATTCCTATTAAATATATAGGCTTTGGTGAGGGAGTAGAAGATTTTGAGCCTTTTAATGCTGAAAGCTTTGTAAAAGCGCTGTTTGATGAATAAAAAGTTTATAAACTCAGATCTATATATTAAAGTTATTCAATTGAAAAATCACCTCTACCTAAGCAAAATTTAAACTTATCAAATCTTAAAGAAAATTAATTTTTTCTTTTCTTTAGCTTTTCATAATTTCCGAAAAGCAGGCTTCTTATATTCTATATATTTGAAAGCAAGCATAATAAAATATTTTTACATTCTTCTCCATTACCTTCTTGTTCAAAACTCACAAAATCGTTAAAAGAAATTATAAGTTAAAGGAGGGATTAATTATGAAAAAAAGCTTAATTCGCGTCACAATTTTGAGCGCCACGCTTGCTATTTCATCTCTTAGATTGTTTGCACACGGTGGGAGTGACCATGGAGGCGTTAAGGAAGAAGGACATCATTCTTACGAGGGCTTTCATGGAAAACAAGATCATGGTTGGGAACATCATCATGAAGACCATCGTTGGCATCATGAGCATGGACATAGCAATGTATATGTGGTAGATCCCTGGTATAATCCAGGCTTCGTCTATAGCGATACTTCTGTTACCTATCCCTATTATTATAATGGTTATCCCTATTATTACTATCATCCTAATTACTACTGGGATAATGGAATTAATGTTAATTTAAATATAGGTGGGTAATTTTTTATATCACTTGGCTTAGCTATTATAAATCCTTGCTAGGCAAATTTAAAATGATTAGGAAAGGATGCCTGCTCATTTATAGAGGGAAAAAATGCTGGAAAGAGCGGTTAGTAAATCCAATCCCTTTTCATCCCTTTGTTGGGCTACACCCGTTAAAATATGAATAAAATTAAAAAGATATTTAACATTCTTTAAGCCAAAAGAGTTGATTAAAAAAGAAAATTAAAAAACTACACGCTTAAATTTTAGCTTCAATTTAGCTTTAAGAAAATAGTAAAGAGAAACACTTAATTTTAAATAAAGGATAAAGCTAGCTAGATTTTCTTCAATTAGGGAACCTAGCTAATTCTTGGGTTTTGGAAATACTTTTAAATAAATACGAATAGAAGAGCATGGCACCAACCAAAAATCTAACACCATTTTAAGCCTTTGAAATTCAGTTGAAACACTTGGTTAGCCAGGGATTTGGAGAAAAACATGCGATAAATTGAAAAGTTTTTCCTTTTATTTTAAAGTTTTTCTATTGAGTAAAAGGTTTCTTTTAACCCACATTCCGCAGGTTAAAACAATGGTTGGATAATTTTTTTATTATTTTGAGAAATTGACTTAAGTTTTTTAAGAAAAAACTAATCTTGTTCCTCTCAAAGCAAAGAAAGAGAGGATATAAGCGATGGAAGAGTATAGTAGCAAAGATCTTGACCACTTAGGGATTGTTTCTGCCATGTGCGACGAGATCAATTTAGTGAGCATGATAGATCAGCTCATTCCCCCCGATCCCCGAGCTATTATAACAATAGGGGAATGTATCAAATTAATGGTCATCAATGGGTTAGGTTTTACTTCACGTCCGTTATATTTAGAAGCACAATTTTACGCAAGTAAACCTGTGGAACGATTATTAGGAAGAGCGTGTAGATCTGAAAATATATCGGATGATCGTTTAGGTAGA
>NZ_VJOT01000025.1 GCF_011087585.1 Neochlamydia sp. AcF84 | reverse complement strand
GGCCTATAAACTTGTAAAAGCAAACGCAGGAGCAGCTGGCATAGATCAGCAAACGCTAGAGGATTTCGATCGAAACCTTAAAAGCAATCTTTATAAAATTTGGAATAGGATGTCCTCGGGAAGCTATTTTCCACCGCCTGTAAAAGCGGTGGCAATACCAAAGAAAAGTGGTGGAGAAAGAATCTTGGGAATACCTACGGTAAGTGATAGAATAGCTCAAATGATTGTAAAGCTGATGTTTGAACCCACAGTAGAGCCATATTTTCATCAAAATTCCTATGGATATAGGCCGAATAAATCAGCTTTGGATGCTGTAGGAATCACTAGGCAAAGATGTTGGAAATACGATTGGGTGCTGGAATTTGATATCCAAGGTCTATTTGACAATATAGATCATGATCTTCTAATGAAAGCGGTAAGAAAACATACAGATAACAAATGGGTTATTTTATATATCGAAAGATGGCTGAAAGCACCACTCCAACTAGAAAATGGAACCCTTGTCCAAAGAACGACGGGTACACCTCAAGGGGGAGTAATCAGCCCCGTGCTTGCTAATCTATTTCTTCATTATGTGTTTGACGCATGGATGGCAAAGAGTTACCCTGGCATACCATGGTGTAGATACGCCGATGATGCACTAGTACATTGTAAGACGGAACAAGAAGCAAAACAGATTCTACATATGCTCGAAAAGCGAATGGAAAAATGTGGTTTGACTCTTCATCCAGATAAAACAAAGATTGTCTACTGCAAAGATGTAGATCGTAAAGAAAAATACAAGGAAATCAAATTTGACTTCCTAGGATATACTTTTCGTCCAAGGAAGGTTAAAAGTAGCAAACGAAACAGAATACTTGTTAGTTTTACACCAGCCGTAAGCAAAACAGCGTTGAAATCTATGCAAGCAACCATAAGACAATGGAATATAAGAAATAAGACAGGTTTGGAGCTTAAAGATATAGCCAAAATGTATAATCCAATCATCCGAGGATGGTTAGAATATTACGGGAGATATCGGCCAGCAGCTTTATATCAAATCTGTCGTCATTTTAATAAGTCATTAATCACATGGGCTATGCGTAAATACAAAAGACTTGCAGGTCGCAAAACAAGAGCTATTACCTTTATGGAAAAAATAGTCATGAGAAACCCAGGGCTATTTGTACATTGGAAAAGAGGAATGATAGGAGCGTTTGCTTAATTGGGAGCGGTATGAATCGAGAGGTTCCTGTACCGTTCTAAGAGAGGCCTGTGGGGAAGTTCCGCAGGTCGACTCACCAATATCACAAATCGATAAAGCAAAATGCTAGCCTTGAGAAGTCACCCACCAAAATTGCTCGCTCTCAAAGAAATCATATTTTTTCATCTCTTATCGCTTATTGCAAGCTTGAATTTCTTAAAATTAAAACTTTACTTAATCACTTTGCTTTAAAATATAAGTTAATCCTTAAAGCCAATCAGATGGCCTATCAAGAACTGCAAAATTTACAAAGGAGTTCTATGCCTGCGTAAGGTGAGTGTATTACATTCTTCAATGTTACCTTTATTGTCAGGACTTCTGTGCCATCTATGGATCATCTCTACTTTTGGTAGCCTATGTCTCTTTCTTAAGTGTTTGCTGGCTGGTTACAAGCGCGGCTACGGTAGGATGGTTGTTACCATAGATGTCGATAGCAATTCTAAGCGCATGATTGACACATTCAAGGGCTTTTTCCATATTTCCTTTTAGTTGGTAAATCTCTCCTAGGTTATTGTAATTTGTTGCTATCTTGGAATGGTTTTCACCGAAATGCTTATGGTTAATAGCAAGTGCTTTGTGACTATATTCTATCGCTTTGTCTAAGTTGCCTTGGGCTTGATAGATTGCTCCTAAATTGCTGTAACGAATTGCCACAGTAGGATGATTCTCACCAAAAAGCTCAAAGTTAATAGCAAGTGCTTTGTGGCTATATTTTAGCGCTTTGCTTAACTTACCTTCATCTTTGTAGATTGCTCCTAGGTTATTGTAACAAATTGCCACTTCAGGATGATTTTCCCCAAAAAGCTTAAGGTTAATTGCGAGGGCGTGGTGGGTATAATCTTTCGCTTTATCTAAATTGCCTTGATCTTGATAAATTTGTCCTAAGTTATCGTAACAAATTGCCACTTTAGGATGATTTTCCCCATAAAGCTTAAGATTAATGGCAAGTGCTTTAGCGTTATATTCTACTGCTTTGTCTAGGTTGCCTTGCTCTTGATAGATTAGTCCTAGGTTGTTGTAATTTGTTGCCACGTTGAAATGAGTTTCACCAAAAAGCTTAAGGTTAATAGCAAGGGCTTTGTGACTGTATTCTGCTGCTTTGTCTAATTTGCCTTGGGCTTGGTAAATTTGTCCTAGGTTGTTGTAACGAATTGCCACGGCGGGATGATTATCACCAAAAAGCTTAGAGTGAATAGCAAGGGCTTTTTGACTGTATTCTGCTGCTTTGCCTAAGTGGCCTTGTTCTTGGTAGATTGCTCCTAGATTGCTGTAATTTGCTGCCACTTCAGAATGATTTTCACCAAAAAGCTTAAGGTTAATAGCAAGGGCTTTATGACTGTATTCTGCTGCTTTGTCTAATTTGCCTTGTTTTTTGTAGATTATTCCTAGATTGCTGTAACAAGTTGCCATGGTGGGATGATTATCACCAAAAAGTGTAAGGTTAATAGCAAGGGCTTTGTGACTGTATTCTGCTGCTTTGTCTAATTTGCCTTCATCTTTGTAGATTGCTCCTAGGTTGTTGTAATTTGTTGCCACGGTGGAATGATTTTCACCAAAAAGCTTAAAGTCAATAGCAAGGGCTTTTTGACTGTATTCTGCTGCTTTGTTTAATTTGCCTTGGCCTTGGTAAATTTGTCCTAGGTTGTTGTAACGAATTGCTATGGTGGGATGATTTTCACCAAAAAGCTTAAGATCAATAGCAAGGCCCTTCTCAGCATACTCAGCCGCTTTGTCTAAATTGCCTTCATCTTTGTAGATTGCTGCCAGGTTGTTGTAATTTCTTGCCACGGCGGGATGATTTCCCCCAAAAAGCTTAAAGTTAATAGCAAGGGATTTTTGGCTATATTCTGCTGCTTTGTCTAAATTGCCTTCATCTTTGTAGATTGCTCCTAGGTTGTTGTAACGAATTGCTATGGTGGGATTGTTTTCCCCAAAAAGCTTAAGGTCAATAGCAAGGGCTTTTTGACTATATTCTGCTGCTTTGTCTAATTTGCCTTGGCTTTGATAAATTTGTCCTAGATTGCTGTAACGAATTGTTATGGTGGGATGATTTTCACCAAAAAGCTTAAGGTCAATAGCAAGAGCTTTTTGACTGTATTCTGCTGCTTTGTCTAATTTGCCTTGGCCTTGATAAATTTGTCCTAGATTGCTGTAACGAATTGCTATAGTGGGATGATTATCACCAAAAAGCTTAAGATCAATAGCAAGGGCTTTGTGACTGTATTCTGCTGCTTTGCCTGGGTGGCCTTGTTCTTGGTAGATTGCTCCTAAATCGCTGTAATTTGTTGCCACGGCAGGGTGATTTTCACCAAAAAGCTTACGGTTAATAGCAAGGGCTTTCTCAACATACTCAACCGCTTTGTCTAAGTTGCCTCGTTCTTTGTAGGCTTGTCCCAGGTTGTTGTAATTTGTTGCCACTGTAGGATGATTTTCTCCATAAAGCTTAAGATTAATGGCAAGTGCTTTAGCGCTATATTCTAGCGTTTTGTCTAAATTGCCTCGGCCTTTGTGGATGGTTCCTAGATTGTTGTAATTTGTTGCTAAGGCAGGATGATTTTCACCAAAAAGCTTAAGGTTAATAGCAAGGGCTTTCTCAGCATACTCAATCGCTTTGTCTAGATTGCCTTGCTCTTTGTAGATTATTCCTAGACTGTTGTAACAAATTGCCACGGCAGGGTGATTATCACCAAAAAGCTTATGAACAATAGCAAGGACCTTGTTACTAAATTCTGCAGCTTTGTCTAATTTGCCTTGGTCTTGGTAAATTAGTCCTAGGTTGTTATAACTTGTTGCCATGATGGGATGATTTTCACCAAAAAGCTGGCGGCCAATGGTAAGAGCTTTATTTAAATATTCCTTCGCCCTATCTAAATTGCCTTGTTCGTAGTAGATCCTTGCAAGAGCATTTAAAACCCTCACATTCTGCGGATTTGTTTCTTTCGCTAAAAGATACCATTTTTCTGCTTTTTTTTGTTGAAAAAGCCTTAGTAGTATATTCCCTCGCATCTCTGGTGAGTTATCCTCCAAATCAGACGATTTAAGTTCGTCTTCATTGCCTGCTAAAAATTCTTCAATGGCTTGGTAAAAAGGAATAAAGATTCGGTAGATCTTTTTTATCCATTTTAAACTTTTATGATCTAAAGCAAACTGCTGTTTAATAAGATTTGGATCCTCAAATCCAAAGGGCTTAAGGAGAGGATTCATCATTTCTTTTTGTGCTTGATAATGAGAATAAGTTTTAAGACGCATGAATAATGCTAGGCTCATCCAATCCTTTAACTTTTCATTGGCTCCTTGTGTTATAATCCCTAGCTTACTTAACTTATCAATCCTAGTAAAAGTGTCGGAAACTGTTACTTTTTTAAGAAGAGCTAGCCTGTCAATAGCTAAATGAGGAAACCGATAAAAATCATTTTTAACTTGAAAAAGCATACCGTGCTTGTCTGGATCCCCCATTCCCGGATTAAAAGTTTTCATATCAGCTAACACAAGGTGCTTTTTAGCTAAATAGTGACGCAGATCAAGGCTTTTTTGATAGGCCATATCAAGCACCTCTCGAATTTCCTCATCATAAGCTTTAGTTAACTCCCCATTGCTTAGTAGAGGAGTATGGTTTAGTAATTCCATAGGAAGATGGGGCTCTTTTTCATGCCACCACTGGCTTTTTTTATCTTTACCCACATATTGGGCCATCTGTTTTGGAGTTTGGATAAGCTCAAATGTTTGGCGATTGCCAAAGGGGGTTTTACAGCCTTTACCTTGCACTCCTTCACCATCAAAGGCAAATCCTCTAGGAGTAACGCTATCAAAAAAATTAGCCTCTTTTATGCAGGGAATATTTAAAGCAGGTAAGATTGTCTCGCCTAGGTTAATCACTTTTAAATGAAGAAGAGTTGTTAGACGTCTGAAATAATCTCTGTTTCCAAAAGTGTCTTCTTGCATAAGAATGCCAAACTCTAAATCTGAGTAAGGTGTCATCTCTTCTCTAGCTAGTGAACCAAAGCCTATCATTGCATATTCACAAGGCGAGGATCCTAAAACCTCTTGAGCTTGACCTACAAGATGTTTAAAAAAAGTTTTTATCCACAAGGCAATCTCATGGTAGATTTCTTGGACTTTTTCAGGAGAAGGATCTAAGCCGAAAGCTTGAATTTTCTCTTCTATTTCATCCCTAAATTTTTTCAATTCTTTCCGGTTATTTTCAAATTGTTCTTCTAATAAGGACGATTCTAAAGATTTTCCTTTACAAGCCTTACTAAGCAAAATTTCGACTTTTGATAGCTTTTCTTTAATACTTTCTTGCTCGTCTAAAGATGAATCATGTAAGACATAATTATAAAGTCCTGCGGCTTGAAGGAGCGTTTGCTGCGTTCCTTTTATTAAATAGATATCGCCTAGTTTTTCTATACATAATCTTGTCTGAGCAGGATCTTCTTCTTGGATAGCAAGTTTTAAAGCGTGGGTGTAGTTCTCTTCCAGTCTATCTGCCGATAAAAAATTATGACTACCATCAATCGAAAAAGGGTTTTGATTTAAATGACTTGAAAGCTTGTCAAGATAAGGGTGCAGTTTCTGAGGTTGGTAGAGCTGCAAAAATTTGACATTATTAGGCATGTGCTGTCTAAACACTCGAGCATAGCTTCTTACATCAAGAATTTTTCTTAATTCGTCTTCACTTAAATTATTAAAAGAAAGAAAAATTTTTTGGAAAATTTTTAAAGGTAGAGTTGCTAAAGGATTAGATGGGTCAAAAGTATTATTTTTTGCTATGAGAAAAGAGTTAGTGTTAGTGGGTAATATAGTAGAGCTGTGCGTATGCTCTAAATTCATTCGGTTGCCCTTCTTTTAGGCTGGCTTACATTTCAAGGGATAGAGAGCTGTTTATAATCCTATTACACCCTTACATTTTTAAGAAGGGCGAAAAAAAAATATTTTTCATTTTCTTATATAAAAGTAAAATTAAAAAGGCAATTTTTATATTTTTAAAATACAGGTACCTAAATAAGAGGCGCTTAAAATAGGTTGTTTTATTTTTAAGTTCTATACAGGGCAAAAATAATTTTTTATAAAAAACCCTTTTAAGAATGCTGGAGGATAAGAATGGATCAAAAAGTTTTAGCAACCAAAGAAAAAGGTTAGAACATCTAGGTATTCTCAAATAAAATAGCCCTATTTTATCTAATTCATAGCAAAATAAGCTTTTAGCTCTCCTGCCATGCTTCTCACAACTCATAAGGACGGCGTCCGCAGCTACATTACCTAGTCTATAGGCTCAGCAAAAAGCTATACTTAAAGTAAAAATTAGCCTGTCGATTCTTTCAGGAGGAGTTAAATAGGTATCTTCCAAGCAAAAGCCTAGCGTTTTTAGACAAGCAAATAAGATCTCTATCTCCCATCTAATGTTGTAGATGCTTATAGCTTTTTTTGGATTTTTATTAGTGACCACGATTAAAAGCTCATCTTTTAGGCGGCTTGCAGCTACATAAAAGGAATGGCCGAGCATCTGTAAAGGTTGACCTAACACTTTTTTTTACCTTCTCTTAGATGACGAAACACGTCTCTAAAAGAAACTGCATAGCCATTTCTTGCTCCTTCCACTAGAGTGTCTTCCCTAATACGCATATAAAAAGGAATCTCACTTTTTATCAGGTAATCAAACCATTAGCTCCCTATAAATTCTCTGCCTCCAATAAGACCTGCAATTTTTGATGGGCCTAATTGCCTAATAACTTTTTCTAAAAGTTTAATGAGGTCATCAGTATAGGGATTACCAGCTATATTCATCACAAACCAGGCCAAAGGAATAGCTGTTCCTTCATAAGCCATCGCTAAAGTTAAAATATTAATGTTTTTGCTACCTACCTGCCAATTTGTTCTATCTATAATCAGCCATACTTTCCTTTTAATAGGAAATATTTGTAAACTGATTTCAAAAGCATCTCCTATGTCAAATTTTAGTGCTCGGAAAAAGCGCTGTAGCCTTTTATAGTGGGAGTCTAGTTTTGCTTTTCCTTGAAAAGCTGTGGCTAGTTGAGTAAGATTAACGCTTCTAACCCTAAAAAGAGCTAGAACAATTTGGCAAAAGCATGTAAGTCTTGCTCGGTTCCAATCTAAAGTTTGACTTAAAACTTCTCTTAGCTCGTCTATTTCTTTCATCTGTTTTCTCCTGGTAAGAAAAAACAGTATAAGCTTTTAGACGGGCTTTCTCAATTTTGTCCTGTACAGAGGGTTTTTAGTAAAAAAGAGACTTATAAGAATATTTCTAAATTTTCTTTGTTGCATGGTTTTAAAGGATATCGGCGCTTAGGCAAGGCTATACTCATTTATTATGATTGCCTACCTGGTAGTAATCGGCTTAAATAAATTCCTTTATTAACAGCCTGATATTTTTCAGTTAACAGCTTTTAGACATTTTTAAATCTAGGCCTGGTATCTGGTCTATTGCCGAGTACAGGCTTAGATTTGCCTTGGTTTAGCCAAGGAGGCAGCTCTTTAGTGGCTAATATTTTAGGGTTAGGGATTATTCTAAATATCTCACAAGATGTGAAGCCCCATTTGAGTCATTTGCCTTTTAAGGCTTAAGGATAATAACGCGCGATCCTTTAACATGTCCAACGCCACTAACTTTAATTTTTCTTGCGATTGGTAAATTGCTTGTGAATCGTGGCTATCGCTTCTCACAAGGGGATGATTTTCGCCAAAATATTCAAGATTAATGGGGAGAGCTTTACTGGCATATTCATCTGCTAGTTCTAAATTACTTTGAGCTTTGCAAATTGCTCCTAAGTTGTTGTAACAAATTGCCACTGTGGGATGATTTTCACCAAAAAGCTTAAGGTTAATGGCAAGCGCTTTGTTGCTATACTCAGCCGCCTTGTCTGAATTGCCTTGGTCTTTGTAGATTGTTCCTAGGTTGTTGTAATCTCTTGCTACCATGGGATGATTTTCACCAAAAAGCTTAAAATCAATGGCAAGCGCTTTGTTGCTATACTCAGCCGCCTTGTCTAAATTGCCTTGCTCATGGTAGATTTGCCCTAGGTTACTGTAATTGATTGCTACTTTAGGATGATTTTCACCAAAAAGCTTAAGGTTAATGGCAAGGGCTTTATTGTAATACTTAGCGGCCTTGTTTAAATTGCCTTGTTCTTTGTAGATGGCTCCTAGATTGTTATAATCTGTTGCTACCTCGGCATGATTTTCACCGAAAAGCTTAAGGTCAATAGCGAGTGCTTTGTTGGTATAATCTGCTGCTTTATCTAAATTACCCTGGTCTTGGTAGATTCGTCCTAAGTTGTTGTAATTTCTTGCCACCGTGGGATGATTTTCATCAAAAAGCTTAAGGTTAATAGCAAGGGCTTTGCGGCTATATTCTAGCGCTTTGTCTAAGATGCCTTGTTCTTGGTGGATTCGTCCAAGGTTGTAGTAACAAATTGCTACCGTGGGATGATTTTCACCCAGAAGCTTAAGGTTAATGGCAAGTGCTTTGTTGCTATACTTAGCCGCCTCGTCTAACTTGTCTTGGTCTTGATAGATTTTCCCTAGGTAATTGTAACAAAGCGCCACCGTGGGATGATTTTCATCATAATGCTTAAGGTTAATGGCAAGTGCTTTGTTGCTATGCTCAGCCGCCTCGCCTAATTTGCCTTGTTCTTGGTAGATTTGTCCCAGGTTATTGTAAAAAATTGCCACGTTGGGATGATTTTCGCCAAACAGCTCAAGGTTAATATCAAGACCTTTGCTGGTATAATCTTCTGCTTTATCTAAATTGCCTTGCTGGTAATAGATTTGTCCTAGATTACTGTAATCTTTAGCCACTGTGGAATGGTTTTCACCAAAAAGCTTAAGGTTAATAGCAAGCACTTTTTTAGCATATTCAGCTGCCTTATCGAAATTACCTTGCTCTTGGTACGTTTGTCCAAGGTTGTTATAATCCGTTGCTACCAGGGGATGATATTTACCATAAAGATTAAGATCAAGGGCAAGGGCTTTATTGTAATACTTAGCTGCCTTGTTTAAATTGCCTTGTTCTTTGTAGATGGCTCCTAGATTGTTATAATCTGTTGCTACCTCGGCATGATTTTCACCGAAAAGTTTAAGGTTAATAGCAAGCGCTTTCTTAGCATATTCAGCTGCCTTATCAAAATTGCTTTGTTCTTGGTAGATTCCACTCAGGTTATTGTAAAAAATAGCCACCTTAGGATGATTTTCACCAAACAGCTTAAGGCTAATATCAAGCGCTTTCTTAGCATATTCAGCTGCCTTGTCAAAATTGCCTTGCTCGAGGTAGATTTGTCCTTGGTTGCTGTAAAAAATAGCCACGGTGGAATGATTTTCACCAAACAGCTCAAGGTTAATATCAAGCGCTTTCTTAGCATATTCGGCTGCCTTATCAAAATTGCTTTGTTCTTGGTAGATTCCACCCAGGTTATTGTAAAAAATAACCACCTCGGGATTATTTTCCCCAAAAAGCTCAAGGCTAATATCAAGCGCTTTCTTAGCATATTCAGCTGCCTTGTCAAAATTGCCTTGTTCTAGATAGATTTGTCCTTGGTTGCTGTAATTTGTTGCCATGTGGGGATGATTTTCGCCAAACAGCCCAAGGCTAATATCAAGCGCTTTCTTAGAATATTCAGTTGCCTTGTCATAATTGCCTTGTTCTTGGTAGATTAGTCCAAGGTTTGTGTAATCGCTAGCTATTGCGGGATTATTTTCACCAAACAGCCTAAGGTTAATGGCAAGAGCCCTATTAATATACTGTGCTGCTTGGTTTAAATTGCCTTGTTCTTGGTAGATTTGCCCTATGCTACTGTAATCGATTGCTACCTTGGGATGATTTTCACCAAACAGCCTAAGGTTGATGGCAAGGGCTTTATTACAATACTTAGTAGCTTTGTCTAAATCGCTTTTTTCTCGGTAGATTTGCCCTAAGTTGGCGCAACAACATGACACCATAAGATGATTTTCACCAAGCAGCCTAAGGTTAATTTTAAGCGCTATGTGAATATATTTAAGTGCTACGTCAAGATTTCCTTGTTGTCGGTAGAATGCCCCCAGGTTAATGTATTCTCTTGCTACATAATGATGATTTTTGGTAAGCGGTCACGGGGGTTATCAATTACTTTGTGATAAATAAAATAATTTCTAGAGTTTATATTTACTTAATCATATATTGAGTAGTATGCAACTCTCA
>NZ_VJOT01000024.1 GCF_011087585.1 Neochlamydia sp. AcF84 | reverse complement strand
AGGAAGACAATGTGCAGCTAAAGTTTGTTTCAACCTAAGAATGGTTATTCCTAACGCATTCTCTGTCCTTAAAAGGAGGTGATCCAGCCCCACCTTCCGGTAGGGCTACCTTGTTACGACTTCATCCCAGTCATCAGCCTCACCTTAGACGCCTCTCTCCTTGCGGTTGAGCCAGCGGCTTCGGGTAAAACCAACTCCCATGATGTGACGGGCGGTGTGTACAAGACCCGGGAACGTATTCACGGTGGTGTTGCTGACCCACCATTACTAGCAATTCCGTCTTCATGTAGTCGAGTTGCAGACTACAATCTGAACTGAGATCGGCTTTTAGGATTTGCTTCACCTCGCGGCTTCGCTGCCTTCTGTACCGACCATTGTAGCACGTGTGTAGCCCCAGACATAAGGGCCATGCGGACTTGACGTCATCCTCACCTTCCTCCTGGTTAACCCAGGCAGTCTCATTAGAGTTCCCACCCATAGTGTTGGCAACTAATGATAAGGGTTGCGCTCGTTGCTGGACTTAACCAAACACCTCACGGCACGAGCTGACGACAGCCATGCAGCACCTGTGCAGATGCCCCGAAGGGAAATTACATCTCTGTAACGATCATCTGCATGTCAAGCCTGGGTAAGGTTCTTCGCGTTGCATCGAATTAAACCACATGCTCCACTGCTTGTGCGGGTCCCCGTCAATTCTTTTGAGTTTCACCCTTGCGAGCGTACTCCTCAGGCGGTATACTTATCGCGTTAGCTTCGGCACAACCAGGGTTGATTCCGGTTACACCAAGTATACATCGTTTACGGCAAGGACTACCAGGGTATCTAATCCTGTTTGATCCCCTTGCTTTCGCGCCTCAGCGTCAGGTGTAAACTAGAAAATCGCCTTCGCCACTGGTGTTCTTCCACATATCTACGCATTTCACCGCTACTTGTGGAATTCCATTTTCTCCGTCTACCCTCAAGAAAGGAAGTTTCAAATGCTGTTCCGAGGTTGAGCCCCGGGATTTCACATCTGACTTTCCTTCCCGCCTACGCGCCCTTTACGCCCAATAAATCCGATTAATGCTTGCACCCTCCGTATTACCGCAGCTGCTGGCACGGAGTTAGCCGGTGCTTCTTTACCTGGTACGCTCAAGTTCTCTAGATGTTAGCTAGATCCCCTTGTTCCCAGGCGAAAGAGTTTTACGACCCGAAGGCCTTCATCACTCACACAGCGTCGCTTCGTCAGGCTTTCGCCCATTGCGAAAGATTCTCGACTGCAGCCTCCCGTAGGAGTCTGGGCAGTTCTCAGTCCCAGTGTTGGCGGTCAATCTCTCAATCCGCCTAGACGTCTTAGCCTTGGTAGGCCTTTACCCTACCAACTAGCTGATATCCCATGGGCCTCTCTTTAACCGCGAGGTCCGAAGATCCCCCACTTTAATGATTTCAAGATGCCTTGCTATCACCACATTCGGTATTAGCGATCGTTTCCAACCGTTATTCCCAAGTTAATGGTAAGTTACCCATGTATTACTAACCCTTCCGCCACTAAATGTATTGCTACATTTCGTTCGACTTGCATGCCTCATCCACGCTGTCAGCATTCAATCTGAACCAAGATCAAATTCTCAAGAAAAATATATTCTTTGAAAACTTGATAAATGATTTATTTATCTCTGATTCTATTTACGAGATTAAAAGTTGCCTTTTAA
>NZ_VJOT01000023.1 GCF_011087585.1 Neochlamydia sp. AcF84 | reverse complement strand
CTATCGATCACCTACCTAATGAATTGCTGCTTCCTATCTTAAAGGAGTGTGTCACACCTCCTTTATTTAGCGTTTGTAAAAGATGGCAAGAGCTGTTAGCTATAGAAATCTTGCCCTCCCTTTACAAAAAAATAGCTGCTATTCATGGCATCAATGGAAATGAAAAGCTACAAACTCGCCTTTTGGACAAGATCTATCAATTAGACTCTAAACGGGCGACTTCAGAGAAAGTTTATCGAATCTTTAAGCAAGTTTTTACCTTAGCTAAATCTCTTTCTCCTTTAGAATTTAAAAATAAAACGGAAGAAAAAAGATATTTAACCCTCGCTAACTATTCCTCCTATCTCTTAAACATTAATCGCCTGCTCATCTGGAAAAAAATTCCTGGGGGAAAGGAATACTTAGCACAAGAAGAAATTAATTCATTATCTTTAGAAGAAAAAGGTAATCTTTTCAGTCAATGGCTTGCTAACAGTTGCCAAAATGTTAGGCTATTAGATTTATCCGGCTTAGGTTTGACTTATTTGCCCCCCGAAATAGGCATGTTTCCTGCTCTTGCTTCTCTTAATTTAAGCTACAATCAGCTGACCTTTCTTCCTAAAGAAATAGGACAATTGACCCAGCTGGAGGGGTTTTATTTAAGCCGTAATCGCCTTATCTTTATACCAGAAGAAATAGGTCAGCTTTGTCATCTTCGGACGCTTGATTTAAGTGACAACCAACTCAGTAGGCTCCCTCCAGAGATAGGAAAGCTTTTTAAATTGGTAAACCTTTATTTAAGCTTAAACCAGCTTAATTCCCTTCCCTCGGAAATAGGCCAGCTGTTTTTGCTAAAAGATTTTAACTTAAGCCAAAATTGTCTTAAAAGCCTTCCTGCCGAGATAGGGCAGCTCACTCATTTAGAAGCATTTTATTTAAGCCAAAACTCTCTCACTTCTTTGCCTAAAGAAATAGCTCAGCTATCTCGTTTGCAAAAGCTTGATGTAAGTCAAAACCAGCTGAACTCTTTTCCTTTAGAGATAGGAAAGCTTTTTAGGCTCGAATGGCTATGCTTAAATCATAATAGATTGGATGTCCTTCCTATAGAAATAGGCCAATTGACTCAGCTACAGCGGCTTGATCTAAGCAAAAATCAGCTTAAGTCTCTTCCTGGAGAAATAGGGCAATTAGCTCGATTGAGGACGCTTAACTTAAGCCGAAATCAGCTAACCTCCCTGCCTACAGAGATAGGCCAGTTGGCTCAATTATATGGTCTTAACTTGAGCCAAAACTATTTTGCTATTCTTCCTGCGCAGCTATGGCTACTAACACAGCTAGAAGAGCTTTGCTTAAGTCAAAATAAGCTTGTCTCCCTACCTGCGGAAATCGATCAACTGAATCAGTTGGAAGAACTTTATTTAAGCCGCAACCTTCTTATCTGCCTTCCCCCTAATATAGGAGATCTTCCCAAGCTAAAATGGCTTCATTTAGACCATAACCAGCTCAACTCCCTTCCTGTTGAGATAGAAAAGCTATCTCCATCTTTATATGAGTTAAATTTAACGGGAAATCCTTTTAAAACTATCCCTGAGAAGATTAGGCAGCATTTTCAACTGTAGAGGCTTTGCTTTTTTAGAAGAAAAATGCCTTCTCACATTTTGTTTAACTATCCTTAATAGTGGAGGCTAAGCATGCTGCTCTTCTTTCTCTTCTCAATTCTATGGATATATAGGGGGTATTAAGAGATTGCCGAGGCTTGGAGCCCGCAGATTAAGATTGGATAGTGAAGGTAAAAAAGAATAGTTTGTCTGTATAGAAGATAGGAGTGAATAAAATGTGGGTGAAAAAGGTGTATTTTAGGCTAGATAATGTGATCGGGTAAAAGCTTCTTTGTTGCTTGTATCTAAGTAACCCATTTTTTTCTATTAAATAAGCTAGCTTATTGATTAAAAGCTCGCTTGATTAACATTAAAGTCATACTTTCAAATTTAGGTCCATGAAGATACGACGATGACCTGAGGAAAAGGCCAGCTGCATCAGCGTTTCATGAGTGAGCCAGGTATGATCCCTAATAGGCCTTTCATACGAAGATTGAAAAAGTACGGGCTTTAAACTAGCTTGATATCTTGTAAAAGAGTGATTAACTTGCGGAAGCTCTTTTATATATTGAGTTTCTAAAGACCATTGCAAAAATATCTCTTCCTGAAGGCGCTGATAGCTCCAGCCCAAAGGAGAGGTTTCAAAATAAGGAAATTCATGCAAATCAGACATGATTTTACCTTTCTGTCCTCGTTTGACAAGTAATTTATCTCCAAATATAATGATAGGGACCGCACGATAGAGATAGCTTGTTTCCACTTTGGTGGATTTAAAGGGTAATTGCTGAGCTGTACCATTTCTATAGCCCTTACAGCTAGATCTTAAAGGACATTCCATACATTTAGGCTTTTTCTTACATACCGTTGCCCCAAGTTCAATGAGAGCTTCATTTTGAATCCAAGCCTCATCCTCAGGAAGGATTTCTAGAGCAATTTTACGTAAATTATTCACGGCTTTATTTTTAGCAAAATCCTCTTTAATTTCAAAATAACGGGATAAGACGCGAATCACATTGCCATCAACAGCTGCAGCACGTTGGCGAAAAGCAAAACTTAAGATGGCCCCCACGGTATAAGGGCCTAATCCTTTTATTTTTTTTAATTCCTCTTCATTAGAAGGCAGTTGCCCCTGATGATGGGTTACAACATATTGAGCAGCTTGATGTAAGCTTCTTGCTCTAGAATAATATCCTAAGCCTTCCCATAATTTGATGACCTCATCAAGGTCTGCTTCAGCAAGGGAAGCTATAGAGGGAAAGCGCTGCATCCATCGATGAAAGTAAGGAATAACTACGGAGACTTGTGTTTGCTGCAACATGACTTCCGATACCCAGACAGCATAAGGAGATGGCTGATGACGCCAAGGAAGAGAGCGTTTCTCAGATAAGAACCATTCTTTAAGTCTTTTAAAATCAATTGAATACATAAAACCTAATAAAATATGCATTTTTCCAATAGAAAAAATGATATTATACGTGATGAGCTTAATGAGGTAAAGATGATAGACGAAGCATTAAAAATGGCCATGAGCGCTCTCGTAAATGTTTTGCGTGAGTTGCTAGCCAATATGGAAGAAGAGCAGTATGCTATTATGGCGCAAAATGCTCCAGCTTTTCAAGTGATCATGAATAGTAGAGAGCCCCTTCTAAATTCTATGCAAGCTTTCAGAGGTGCAATGGTGCAGGAAATCAATAAGTTAAAAGACCTTCATCCCGAGCATGCTGATTTTGAAAGCGATCAAGAGAGGCTAAAAAATTTGGCTCGCTTGGCAGGCGCTGATAACATTGAGCTGTTAACTCTGCGGGATCAAATTTTAGCTCTTTCCGAGCAGATGGAAAAGCAAAATACCTATAATAAACTACTTTTAGGCAATCAGCAAAATGAGTCTGATCCTGAAAATTATTCCCATCAATACAAACCTCGACTAGCCGCTAGGGTTAAGCCTCAAAAGATTTCTGGTCTCCCTAAGCAGATTCTTCAAACAATAGAAAGAGCAGCCGAGGAAAATTAAAGCTTTTAGATAGGTCTTTAATTTTTTAAGAAACAATCCATAAGTTAGTTCATTTAAAGTTTATTGTAATAAAGCTTAGCTTTTGAAGGTTGAGAAGACAGGGTTAAGCAAAGTTATGCCTGTTACGCTTTTAACACCGATAAAAGTTAGGTGTTTTAGCAAAAAAGTTAATGAAAACTTTAAAAAAAGCTTTTTATCAAAGGATATCTACCAGCTGATGCTCAAGATTTTGTTTAACAGCATACTGCTTTTCCCATGGCTCAGTAAATAAAGCAATCGGCCGATTGTAACGGTCTTGGACGATTAAGCTGTTACTAGGTTTTTGAAAAGTTTTAATGTCACCCAGTAGCCAAGCACTGCATTTGTAGGGTAAGGAAGAGACCGCTGTGTCGACACCATATTCATCCTTTAAGCGGTATTGCATCACTTCGAACTGGAGCTGCCCCACAGCAGCAAAGATTAGCTCAGCGCCATATTCGTAAGGTTTAAGCAGCTGTATGGCTCCTTCTTCTGTTAATTGGTAAACACCTTTATCAAAGGATTTACGCTTGCCCACATCTTTGGGAGAAACATGCGCAAAAATTTCGGGTTGAAAATGCGGAATGGGTTTGAAGTTGAAACCTCCTCTAGTCGAAATGGTATCGCCTACGGAAAATACACCTGGGTTAATTACACCGATTACATCGCCAGCATAGCCCGTATCCACAATGGTACGTTCTCCAGCTAGCATGCCATGAGGGCGCGAAAGGCGCACTTCTTTAGCCGTACGATGATGCTTAACAAGCATGTCGCGTTCAAATTTACCCGAGCAAATCCTTAAAAAAGCCATGCTATCACGATGTTTTTTATCCATGTTAGCTTGTATTTTAAAAACATAGGCACTGAACGGTGCTTCCACAGGGTCGAGCGTTTTTTCTTCTCCATTGTTTAAGTTAACTAGGCGAGGCTGGGGAGGCGGGGCAAGATGGATAAAGGCATCAAAGAAAGGTTCAACACCAAAATTGGTTAAAGCCGATGCAAAAAATACGGGAGTCACGTTACCTGCTAAGAAATGCTTATAATCAAAAGGGTTACCAGCCATTTCTAATAATTCTAGCTCTTGCATTAAACTATGGTGGGCTTCTTCTCCCATGAGCAGAATAATTTCAGGGCTGTTAAGAGGATAACGAGCAATTTCAGCTTTTTGTGCGCCACCTACCGAGGTTTTTGCAAAAAGAAGCACCTGCTTTTCCAATCGATCGTATACGCCCTTAAAAGAAGCTCCGCAGCCAATCGGCCAATTAAAAGCTGTAGATTGAATACCTAGCACATTCTCTACTTCATTCATAAGGTCGAGGGGATCGCGTCCAGGCATGTCCATTTTATTAATAAAGGTCAAAACTGGAATTTTGCGAAGTCGGCACACTTCGAAAAGCTTACGCGTTTGTTTTTCAACCCCTTTAGCAGCATCAATGACCATGATAGCACAGTCAGCAGCTGTGAGAGTTCTATAAGTGTCTTCAGAAAAATCTTCGTGACCAGGAGTATCTAAAATATTAATCAATGTCTCTTTGTAAGGAAACTGCATGGCCGAGGAGGTAATAGAAATCCCTCGTTCTTGTTCCATAGCCATCCAATCGGAAGCGGCAGCTTTGCGTCCTTTACGCCCTCGTACAATTCCTGCGGTGTGAAGCATACCGGAATAAAGCAATAGCTTTTCTGTCAGGGTAGTTTTGCCAGCATCAGGATGGCTGATAATGGCAAATGTCCGGCGTTTAAAAATCTCAGCTTGCAGGTCTACTTTATTTTCTAAGGGGCTCACATCTTTCCAGTAATTGTTTAGTTTAAAATGAATAGTAGTGTAACATATTTAGGTAATATAACCCAAACATCTTAAAGGAGGAAGTTACGATAAATTAGCTTGGTAGATGTTAGAGAAGCTACAGCTTTTTTTTTAATTAAAAAATTTAATAAAGGATTGTGCTGCTAGAGGCTTAAATTATTAAAAGCCTTCCCTGTTTTTTATTGTATTTTCAGAAAATAATTTATACAATTTTTTGCTATGAAAGTTTGCCAAAACACACGTTATGTCTTTATAGGGAGCCACCTCTTAAACGCCCCCTTGTGGGCGATGTATACTTTGCTAGTCTTTATCTTTTATAAAGATTTGCATGCCTCGCCTTTACAGATCACCTTGCTCATTAGTTCTAAGCCTGTAGTAGCTATTGCTTCATTCTATTGGAACTCTTTCGTAGAAAAAAGGCATGACTTATTGAAGAAGAGTATAGGATGTGCGAGTATGATAGGGCTTCTGCCCTGTTTTTTCTTCCCCTTTATCGATAATAATTGGTTTTATATCTTCGCTTTCGCTGTTTATATGATGGCCAGCCGAGCCATTATACCTGCATGGATGGAAATCCTAAAAATTAAAATTCATACCGAAGCAAGAAGTAAAATCTTTTCCGTGGGCTCTTCAATTAATTATTTAACCAGCCTTTTTTTTCCTTTATTTATCTCACGATGGATGGATAATAGTCCTGGCATTTGGCGCTGGGGATTTTTTATAGCAGCAGCGATAAGTTTATTGAGCAATTTTTTATTGGTTACTATCCCCCTGCCTAAAGAGGAGCCTCCTCATCTAAATGATAAACAGAATTTAAAAGATACCCTGGTGCAGCCATGGAGAAATTTTATAAAGCTAATGAGAGCACGCCCAGATTTTGCCCACTTTCAACTGATCTTTATGTGTGGAGGGCTAGGGCTTATGATTATGCAGCCAGCGTTACCTGTTTTTACGTTAGAAGTGCTACACCTTTCCTACACTGAATTAGTCATTGCTATCTCTGTTTGCAAAGGGATAGGCTTTGCGTTGACTACCCGTATATGGGCGTCATTTTTTAATAAGATAAACATTTATATTTTAACTTTTTTGATTTGTTTTTTAGCTACTTTATTCCCTATATTCTTGATAACAGCTAGCTTACATTGGATATGGGTGTACGTGGCTTATTTTGTCTATGGAACTATGCAGGCAGGCAGCGAGATGTGTTGGAATCTATCAGGGCCTAAGTTTGCTCGGAAAGAAAACAGTGCAGCCTTTACAGGCATCAATGTAGTGCTGGTGGGTCTTAGAGGATGTGTAGGACCTTTTTTAGGGGGTTATCTAGGATTTATTGCTAATTCCTATTTACCCTTGATAGTAGGAGGGTTTTTTTGCCTTTGCGGAACAGGGTGTGCGATATACAGTAGCAAGAAATATGTAGAAAAGGAGCTTTTGTCAAAACCTACTTAGAAAAATAGGGAGATATTTCCCTCTTATATTCGCAAGATAATGAGTTTCCCTCATAGGTTGTGGATTAAAAATTTAAGAGAAGATTAATATTCTTTTTGTATAAAAAGGTAGCACTTTTTTTCCAACCATGATAAATGCATTTTTTATCGAAGAAGAGGATGAGAAACCAAAAAGATTTTAAAAAAGAAAAAGGCCGGTAAATAATTTGCCCAAGGCCCTATTCCTTCCTTTCTCTAAGAAATATAGAGAAAGAAGGCTTGAGAAAAGGATGGGACCTGGACTAGATTGTTTTTTTTTAAGCCTCTTTTAAATGGTTGCTATTCTTTTTTTTAAGTAGCTGAAAAATTGCTCCTTGGCCTTTTATGCGCAACTTCTAGGCGGTAGAAGTTGAGAAATGACACTAATAAATAAGGTAAATTTAATGGAAGAAGATTGCACTTATAACTTCAATGTAAATCCCTTGGAAGAAAAGATTGCTACAGATACTTTAGAGCGTTATTCAGGCTCGACCGTGCAAGATTTTCAACCTTATCTGCTGCTTACTAATTTCCCTCGCTATGTTAGGCAATTTGCCAATGATCGGAATCTACCTATCCTAGAGGGATCTATGTTTTCTGTAGCTCACTCCCCAGAGGAAAAAGTAAGTATCTTGGATTTCAAAATAGGGTCTGCAGCAGCAGCTCTTATCATCGATCTTTGTGCTTTTTTGCCTATTCGTGCCGCTTTGCTACTAGGTATGTGTGGAGGCTTGAGAAAGCATCATAAGATTGGAGATTACTTCGTGCCGGTGGCAGGTATAAGAGGAGAAGGCACCTCGGATTTTTATTTTCCGCAAGAGGTGCCTTCGATGGCTAATTTTCTTGTACAAAAATGTGTAAGTAATGTTCTTGATCAACAAAATTCCACTTATCACATTGGCATTACCCATACTACGAACAAGCGTTTTTGGGAGTTTAACGAAAACTTTAAAAGCCGTTTAGAAAAAACACGTCCACAAGCGATAGAAATGGAATGTGCCACCCTTTTTATGGCTAGCTATTACCATAAGCTTCCCCTTGGGGCGCTTCTGCTTATTTCCGATCTGCCTTTAGGTAAAGATGGAGTGAAAACTAAACAAAGCTCCGAAAAAGTTTATCAAGATTATACGATCGATCATGTAGATAAAGGCGTGAAAATTATGCTTGAACTGGATGCGACCTTAAATCATCAAGCCAAAGGTGTTTTTCGAGGAGCAAGGCGCCGCTTTGAGTCACCTAAGATAGCCATCTCTGAAGTTTAGTTAATAAATGCTTTAAACTACACCTGCAAGGCAGGGTAGGGTGTTAGGGACTATCGATTATTAAGATCTTTTAGCAATTAAAATAATCTATAAATATTTTGTTTTATTAATATGATAGTAATCTGCATGGGCATAGGCATGGCAAATAAGCTCTGTGCTTTTTTTAAGGCGTCTGTAAGATGTCCGGCGTATACAAAGAGTATTGTCTATTACTGTATAGCAATTCTCTTTTGCCTGGCTAAAGCTTCTTAGTAGGGGTGTTTGCTAATAGTAGAAGCTGTTTTATCGCTGTTAATGCCATTGGCAGCATGTATGTATAAAGAGATATTTTCTTTTTTGAAGCTGATAACCTGCAAGGCAGCTTGCTTGAAATCTATTCTTAAGATGGCGACTGTTAATCTTAGGCTAGACGAATGCATGATTCTCTCTTATGCTAAATAACTCTCCTTGCTTTCCTCTGGATGAAAACTTGTCGCCCCTAAATGTAGGTTTTTATTTGGATGCCAAGCACTTTAATCGTTTGCAAAGTTATCCTAGTAAAAAGCTTAATCACTCCTATTCCAAATATCTTATCAAGTGTTCTAATTAAAAACATTCTTGCCAATCTGGCCAGGGAGCAGGTGCCTGCCTAATAAATGATCTAGCGGGTTGTCTTTAAAATATTCAGAATATAGGTAAAGAGCGCGGCTTACAAAGTTCAATTCATTTAAAATTGTGCATTTAACAGCTCGTCTATATGTTAAATGCTTATTCTTTGCCTTGTGGCCTGCTGCCTGATCCATAAAGCCAACTCACCCTATCTTCTCATATCTACTAAGCTATCCATCTTGAATAGTCAGCGTTTTGCATATCTATTTGCCTATCTCTTAATCTCATTATTTAGATTTAAAAAAATATTTTACTCGATGGGCTTTTAGAATTCCAAATTATAATTTTGCTAAGGAAGGTAAAGTAGCTCATCTACACTGAGTCCATTAACAAACTAGCCTTTTCTCCGGCAAAGTAACCAAATAGAGGGAGATGAAAAGGGGAAAGTAGAGCGAAAAATGGGGAACATACCTGTGTTCAGTAAGAGGTAAGGTGGCCATCTATGGATCTCATTCGCCTTTATGAGGGGTCTTTATTTGTTAGGATTTCCTGAGTGTATTGCGTTTACAAGAAGGCTGAGGAAAGGGCAAAATAAGGGGGTAACCCAGGAGGTGTATATGGGTGCTCATTCTCATACCAATCATGATAAAGTCAAAATGACTATAGAGTGTACCCCTGATGAAAGGGCGTACATCAAAATTTTAGCCGCTAAGGCTCATTTGAATCTTAGTGAATTAGTGCTTTCTTATCTTAGAAAGGATTTTCCTCGTACGCCCAACAAGGAGACCCTTGCAGCTATGAAAGAACTTGATGAGGGTGGCGGAATGGTTTACAAATCCATGGACGATTTTTGGGAAGATATGGGAGTTAAACCCAGTGCTAGATCTTAAGCCTTATAGTCGATTTAAAAAAAACTTAAAAAAATCTCCCGTTAGATGAAGCTGCAAACAAAAGTGTTAACAGATCTTAAGGCTGTCAAGATTAAAAGAGCTACGTATCCAAGCACAAAGGCTTAAGAAAAAGATTAAGAAAACCCTCTAGCTATAGGGAGAAAAAAGCTAATTAAATCTTCTTAAGAAAAAGAGTTACCAATGAAAATGTAATACACTTTCGAGCAACTTTTTATGTAATCATATTATTGATAAAAAGCTTGTTTTTACTGGTAGAGTTAGCCTGGAAAAAGGTTAATTTCTTTTTTGGTTATTTAGACATAGTTTCTTTAAAAAGTATAATCGGCTCTCTCAACTATCCAACATCATAGCTGATCATAGAGAAATAGAAATAAAAAATTTAGGCTTTGCTTAATGTGATAAGGTGAGGCAAGGCGAGTAAAAACATTAGCAAGAATTGAGAATTGCCAGTCTCGCTAGGCTTCTAAATTTCCGGGGCGGGTAGAAAGTCTAGATTAGCAGCTAACCATTCAATCTATTTTTATTGAAAGGCTGCTTAAAAAGAGAGGATAGAATTTGAGGTGATAAGCAAATGCGATCCTCTCTCATGAAGGGGCTGTAATAAACCTAAATATCTTATTGATCAGGCAAAAACTATAAAAATATTTCGCGTTGTTTAGATTGTTTCTTAACGATCCAACAGGCCAGGTATATTTTCAAAGAGTGCGCCTGCTGCTGTTACCCGGCTGGTTTAATTTTTTCTTGGCCATTTTTAAAGTACTTAGGGTTTATCATCTGGCCGGTTACAGCATTCCAATGGGTGATGGTAAGCGAACCATCGGGATTTTCCACCTGGATGGCATACACAGGTAGATATACTTCAGTGATGTGACGAATGCTGAAATCATGGCCAAAAGCACATTTAGCAACCCTTTCGATTTGAGAAGGGGTATACTTTTCAGAAACACGTTGAGAATAGTTGTAAGGTTTAGAAACCAACATTCTATTAAACTTTGTTTGAGGAGTCACAAGAATTTTAGGGTTTTCAAAATGCAGTTGCAAAAGGTTACCTTTACGTGTGATTAACTGCTTTTGGATAGCACTTTCAATCCATGGATTTACTACATCCGCTTCTAGTTGTAAATCTGCTAGCAAATCTTCTTTAGTGCGAATGCCATTAAATTTGGCTAAAGCGTTAAGTATTTTAAATTCTTCACGTGTGGCTTGTGCATTAATAGCATCTTCAAAACCATGAGTCCTTTCCCATGTCTCGGTATTTAGAACCATTTCTCCATCTGTTAAGCTCCATAAAATTACACCTTCGCGTGTTTTTTTATCGGCTGTAAATTTAACTTCCATCAGTAAGTAAGGATGATATTTATACTGGGGTTCTTTATATTGATAACTAGTATCCCCTAAAAGCTCTCGAGAATGAGCGTCCATAATTTGTTGGGGAGTATAGCGCGCCTCTAGTGTTTGAAATTCACCATTTTCTACATAGCGAGTCACTATATTTTTTACATCTCCCTTATTAGACCAGAGCCACCATCCTCCACCTAGAAGGATTAAAGAAATGACGAGGAGTTGAATTTTGCGCATGTTGCATCCTATTTTCTGTATGTGTTCGACTTAAAAAATAAAGATATTTTTGCTTACCTAAATTAATTAAATAAACAAGTAGCTTAAATCACTTATTCTTTCATAGATAATAAAAATTCCACATTGCTATTAGTTTTTTTCAGGCGGCCTAACACTAGATTCATCGCATCGTTGGGTGCTAGATCAGCAACGGCTTGTCGTAGTAAATAAACCTTTTCTAATTCGTTAGGATGGTAAAGAAGCTCTTCCTTACGAGTTCCACTCTTAATAATATCAATCGCTGGATAAATACGTCGCTCAGCTAAACGTCGATCAAGCACTAGCTCCATATTGCCTGTACCTTTAAATTCTTCAAAAATAACCTCATCCATACGGGATCCTGTATCAATTAATGCGGTGGCAATAATTGTCAGTGAACCTCCCTGCTCGATATTCCTTGCGGCGCCAAAGAAACGTTTAGGTTTATGTAAAGCATTAGCATCTACACCACCTGTCAAAATTTTCCCGGAATGAGGTTCTATAGTATTATAGGCACGGGCGAGTCTTGTGATAGAGTCTAGCAGAACAACGACGTCATTGCCATGCTCAACTAATCTCCTTGCTTTTTCGATAACCATTTCTGCTACTTGCACGTGTCTTTCAGGGGGCTCATCAAAAGTTGAAGAAACAACTTCTCCCTTAACAATTCTCTGCATGTCTGTTACTTCCTCAGGTCTTTCGCCGATCATGAGGACGATAACAATGACTTCCGGATTATTAATAGCTATAGCATTAGCAATATTTTGAAGAATAATCGTCTTACCTGTACGAGGGGGGGCTACAATTAGCCCACGCTGGCCTTTACCTATAGGAGCTGCAAGATCCAACACACGCGTGGATAGCTTATCTTTTGTTGTTTCCATGACCATGCGTTTGCTTGGATACAGAGCTGTTAAATTCTCAAAAAGAATGCGCTCGCGAGCTTTTTCTGGAGTTTTTCCATTGATTTTATCTACTTTGAGAAGAGCAAAGTATTTTTCTTTGTCTTTAGGAGGCCGAATAGTCCCAGAAAGGGTATCACCCTTTTTTAAATCAAAACGTCTAATCTGCGCTGGAGAAACGTAGATATCTTCTGCAGAAGGTAAATAATTATAGTTGGGGGATCGCAGAAAGCCAAATCCGTCAGGCAAAATTTCTAATACGCCTTCACCATACAAAATCTCGGCAGGATTTTCTGAGAGCGCCTTGACGATTTCAAAAACCATTTGAGATTTAGTAAGAGATCCTAGGTGTTTAAGGCCAATTTTTTTACTGAACGCGTTTAATTGGTCGATATTCATGCGCTGAATTTCAGCGATTTTAATTGTTTCGCCGGGGGGAACAATAGCTGTCGTGTTGATAGATGGGTGCTCTTGTTGATTCTCTTCGCCCTCTTCAAAGGTAGAGTAGTGCGTCTCTGAATGAGTGTTTTCTGGATCCATTTAAGAATCAGACTCCTAAATTTAATGGGTTAAAATGTTCATTAACTTTTTTGTTTCAATTTCTAAATCGTATAGGTTGCTATCGTTGACAATAACATAATCAGCCCTATGAGCTTTTTCATCGATAGACAGCTGCCTTGCTGAGCGCTTTTCATATTCTTCAATACTTTTTCCTGTAGCTTTTTGAAAACGCTTTTTACTTTTGTCTAAATCAGCTACGACACTAATCACCGTATCATAGAAATTCTCTAGCCTAACTTCAAAAAGCAAGGGAATTTCAGCTACAAATAATTTTTTTCTGTTTTCTTGTTGATTAGCTAAATCATAGTGTTTCTTAATTTCATCTTGAACTGCAGGATGCAGGATGTTTTCAAGAGATTTAAGTAATAAGGGTTGTTTGAATACCTTTTGTGAAATTTTAGAACGATCGATTTGATTATTTATGACTATATCGCTGCCAATTAGTAGAATAACGCGCTGACCGAGATTCGTGGTAGGGGAAAGCAGTCGGTGCACAATATCGTCTGCACTTACCACGTAAGCGCCAAACCTCTTAAAGAAATGACAGACTGATGTCTTGCCACACGAAAGACCGCCCGTTACGGCAACTTTAGACAATGCTAACATTCTTTCCAATTTTTGCCAATACTGATATCTACAATCAAAGGAACTTTTAATTTAAAAACATTTTGCATGATCTCCCGCACCATGGGTTCTATAGAGAGAATTTCAAAATCAGGAAGCTCAAAAATTAATTCATCATGAATTTGTATAACCATGTAGCCTAATTTTCTTTCTTTGTGAAGTCTTTCATTAATTTGTATCATAGCTAGTTTGATCAGATCGGCTGCGGTACCTTGGATAGGTGCATTGACAGCAAGCCGTTCTGCTGCTGCCCGGATCTGCATGTTTTTACTATTAATTTCTGGAATAAGTCTTTCGCGGCCCGTAAGAGTGACTGCTTTTCCTAATTTACGTACCGATTCTTTAACGGATTCTAGGTATTCTTTAACCTTGCTATATTGTTTAAAATACATCTCAATAAAAAGCTTAGCATCTTTGACATCAATCCCTAATGTTTGGGAAAGCCCAAAAGGGCCTTGGCCGTAAATGACTCCAAAATTTACTGTTTTAGCTTGATATCTCATCTCTTTTGTCACTTGTTCCAGGGGGACATTAAAAATTGCTGCAGCGGTTCTTAGATGAATATCTTGATTGCTTTGGAAAGCTTCTAGAAGGGTAGGATCTTCACTTAAATGAGCAAGAAGACGCAGTTCAATCTGCGAATAATCTGCAGCCAAGAAGCTCCACCCTGATTTTTCAGGTCGGAATGCTTGCCTTATTTGAATGCCCCACTCGGTGCGCACAGGAATATTTTGCAGGTTAGGATCTTGGCAGGATAGCCTGCCTGTAGCAGCTACAGATTGATTAAAGGTACAATGGATGCGATGAGTTTTAGGGTTAACTTCTAAGGGTAGAGTTTCTACATAGGTGGAGCGCAGCTTTTCTAGCATGCGATATTCCATCAATTTACTAGCAATAGGGTATTGATGTTGAAGAAATTCTAAAACTTCGGCACTGGTAGAATTGCCTGTGGCAGTCTTTTTGGGAGGCTGTATGCCTAGCTTGTTAAAAAGAATATCGCTCATTTGCTTAGGAGAGTTTAAATTAAATTCCTCTCCTGCCATTAAATAAATTTCTTTTTCAAGCACCCTAATTTGCGCAGTAACCTTTATGGAAAGATTCTTTAAAAATTCTTTGTCTAAATATATTCCTAGACGTTCCATCTTTAGCAAAACTTTAAGAAGGGGTAGCTCAATATTATCTAATAAAGAATATAATTTTCTTTTCTGCAGCTGCTTTTTCAATACTTTCTTAAGACGGCATGTGAAATCTACATCTTCACAGCAATAGGCAAAGACTTGTTCAATCGGCACTTCACGCATGGAGATTGCTTTTTTGCCTTTCCCGATTAATGAATGGATGGCTATCTTCACCTTACCAAAATATTCTAAAGAAAGGGTGTCAAGAGAATGTTGGCGCCTGTGCGAGTTAAGCAAATAAGAGGCCAAGATAGTATCAAAGGTTATGTTGGCCACTTGAATGCCGTAAAGGCTCAATACATGAAGGTCGTATTTAACATTGTGGCCATAAAAGCCAATAGAAGAATTTTCAAAAAGAGGTTTTAAAGTCTGAATTACTTTTTCAAGGCCCAGTTGACCATTGACAGGCACATACCATGCTTGTAAAGGTTGGTAACATAGACCTATGCCTACCAGTTCGGCTTTTAAGGCATGTATCGATGTCGTTTCTGTGTCAAAGCAGATTTCTTTTTGAAGCATGAGTTCATCTACAAGAGCGCTTAAGCTCTCTTCATCATCTACGCACTGATAGGATACTTGTTCTTCGCTTGCACTTAATCCAAGAGGGTTCGAGGAGGGTATTTCTTTTTCTAATTCTTTAAGCAAAGAGTTAAAGTTTTTACTGATGTAAAAGCTTTTTAGCTGCTCTTTCTGGCAGGAAATCAAGCGATAGAAGCTCTCTTCGCGAGGGATATTTACATGTGTGTTAACTGTAACAAGTTGCTTGCTAAGAAGAGCTTTTTCAGCTTCTTGAATGATGATTTCTTGTTTTTTTTTACCGGGAATTTCTTCTGGGTGGGCCAGGATGTATTCCAACGAGCCAAATTGCTGTAAAAGTGCTGAGGCAGTTTTGGGGCCAAATCCTGAAAGGCCCGGAATATTATCAGAGGCATCACCTGTTATAGCTAAAAAATCAATAATTTTATGAGGAGGCACTCCATAAGTTGCTTCAATTTCTTTGGCTCCCATGATTAGATTATCTTTAAAAGTATTAAGGATAAAGACTTGATCATTTACTAGCTGGCACATATCTTTATCGCTTGTGCAAATATAGGCCTTGGCTTGTTGTTGTTGAGAGGCCCATACTGCAATACTGCCCATTGTATCATCAGCCTCTACTTCCGGAATATTTAAAATAGGGATGCCTCGTAGCGCACAGTATTCTCTTGCCCATTGGATTTGATAAAGAAGGTCAGGAGGCATATCTGGCCGATGGGCTTTATAGTCTGCATAGATACTGGCTCGTGCATTGATGCTGCGAGGGCCATCAAATACGGCTACTAAATGATAAGGCTTAAAATCAATAATTAGCTTTGAGACCGAACGAATAAAGCCAAATAAGGCATTAGTGGATTCTCCTTGGTGATTTGTAATATTTCGAATAGCAAAATAAGAACGATAGATATAGCCCGATGCATCAATGATATAAATGTCATTCATCACAAACCTTTTTAAGACCTTTAACTACTATTTTAGATGAGAGGAGTTTTGAATTTAAATGCAAACTTTAAGTGAAGGAAAGGAGATTCCTTAACATCCAATTAATTTTGCATTTAAATTTTATCTGAAGCAAATGGCCACTTAAATTACTTAGGTATAAGGGCTTTAAGGACGAAACATATATTGAAATTGGCCTAATAATTTAGGATCATAGGCAGGTGAAATTTGCAATTCATGTTTTATAGGACCATTCCAAGCTTTTAATTGCGTTTTAAAAATTTCGCTAATCCATGTCTCTTTTTGCATTTGAACTACACGATAGTTCTGAGCTTCAATACTCATTTGCTTAGCAAGCTGGGAGATAGCTTCGTTTAAAGTTACGCCGCTTTCATCGATATAGCCTAATTCCTTAGCTTGCTGAGCAGGAAAAATTTTGGCTCCATACTCCTGAATTAGTTTGGCTTTATCCAACTGGGGGCGGTTAGTGGTCATGATATTTACAAATTCGTTGTAATAGTAATCGATAAGTTCTTTATAATTGTCTTCTTCACCCGCATGCCATGGCCGTAAAGGATTTAAGCCATCTTTACCCTTACCAGCATAAAGAGTTAAGGAGTGAATTCCTAGCTTCTCAAGAAGTTGCGAAATATTGAGGACGGAAGGAGCTATTACGCCAATGCTACCGATAATGCTCGTATCAGTTGCAAGAACCCTATCTGCAGCTGCTGCAATATACATACCTCCTGAGGCGCACATGCCATCCACAAATGCATAGATAGGAACATTATATTGATGTTTGTAAGCTTTAAGAGCCCGATAGATACCATCCGCATCAGTTACCGTCCCACCTGGTGTTTGTATGTGCAGTAAGATGCCTTTAACCAGATTGTTCTTAAGGATACCTTCACGTGATTGAATTAACATTTGACTAATATGATGTTGATCTAATTTATCTAAGCCCACAATCCCGTTAATATTAATTTTTAAAATGACAGGTTGATTAGAGAGCGTTTCTCTTTTTCCTTCAGCGTTAGCTAAAACTTCAACGTTATAATCCTTTATAGGTTCGGTAGAGGTAGAGGTATTAAAAGCACTCATGCCAAAAATGATCAGTAAAATGGCTAGGCAGCCTCCTATTACGGTACATAAAGCAATTAGAAAGGCACGTAGTGCTGATTGAATGATAGAATCTTTCATTAAACTTTTCCTGTTAATATTTTTATTCAAATTTTAAAGGGATTTACTTGTTGAACAAGCCAGCTGGTAGCGTGTGCATAAACTAGATAAAAAATCCCATAGAACAAGTAGAGTACGCTCGACAGAGGTGGCGATTAAAGCTTCATTACTTTTATTTGCATAGTTTCCCAGTAGCTTCCTTTCTACAGCAGCATGTTCTTTATCAGCTTCTATGTGTACTGAAAAATATTTCCAATGGCCGGGTTCTTGCATGCCGTAATGTTCTTTTAAACCTTTAATTTTTGAAAGGCATATAGAGGGTATTTGGCTCTCATAAGCATACAAACAAGCAATTCCTTCGGCGGTGCTAGAGTTTTTGCAGCTTTTCATAAATGTATGAATTATTGCTTGCATACTTGGAGAGGGATGATGGGCCTCTATTTCTTCAGAGCTGGCACCTAATTGCTGCGTAAAGCACCTCCACAAATCCGGATGGTTAGGTAAACCTGCTTCCTCTTCAATTAAATTATTAAGAAGATGGCGCCTTGTGTCGGCATCTTCTGTCTGTGAATGAAGAGCGGAAAGGTAACGAGGAAATGCTTTTACATGATGATAATATTCTTTAGCATATTCTACCAAGCACTCTTTAGATAGCTCTCCTCGGCTCCATGCTTGATAAAAAGGATGATTAAGCAAATGTTTATCTTGAATTTGATGATCAATTTTCTCTAAAAATTCTTGTGTCATGGAAACCCTCTCATTTAACAGAGCAGAGTAATAAAAAAAACAATTTAAGCAAACAAAAGACTTATTTTCAAATTCTAAATTCTTTATTATTTAAGCCATTATGCAGCTAGACAAAATACATTCTTTAATTCAAGAGCTTTTGCAAGAAAATAGCTTTTTACAGGCCATATTAAGTTCTCCGCGAGATAAAAATTTTTCTCAGAAAATTACCATTCGCCCTGTTTCTATTAAAAATAATTGGAGATTGCAATTCAGCCATCAGCAAAATCAAAAGGTTATCCATAAAAATTATTCGGTAGAAGAAGGAACAGAAAAAATTCTTGAGGCTTTAAAATATTATAAGCAAGCTCTTTTTTGTACCGCCTCTAAAGATTATCAAATACTTATTAGTAAAAAAGGCGAGGCCACTGTCCTTTATAAGCCTGCCAGTAAAAAAGCTACTCCTTTACCCACCCACAACCGTTCCAAAAATTATCTTCTTAAGGAAAATGAACTCATTCCTTTCTTGCAAGAACTAGGTGTGATCTCTAACTTGGGAAAAGTTTTGCCGGGAAAACGCGATAAATTTTGTCAAATCAATCGTTTTTTGGAAATGGTCCAGGATATTGTGCCTTATTTTGCTAAGGATAAAACTTTGCAAATCGTTGATTTTGGATGTGGCAAAGCTTATCTAACTTTTGCACTTTATTATTATTTACATTTTCAACTCAAGTACAAGGTGCAAATTACAGGATTAGATTTAAAAGCTGATGTTGTAGTCCAATGCCAAAATTTGGCCCATAAATTAGGATTTACTCATCTGCGTTTTATACAAGGGGATATCAATGCTTATACGGCAAATGAATCTATAGATTTAATGGTCTCATTACATGCTTGCGATACAGCTACCGATGCAGCTTTAGAAAAAGCCGTGCGCTGGCAGGCGCAAGTAATTATGGTAGTTCCTTGCTGCCAACATGAGTTATATAAACAGGTGCAATGTGAAAGCTTAGAACCTCTTTTATCCCATGGCATATTAAAAGAACGTTTTTCTGCTTTAGTGACTGAGGCAGCACGCGCCAAGCTATTAGAAATTTTAGGCTACAAGACGCAAGTTATCGAATTCATAGACATGGAACACACTCCCAAAAATCTATTAATTCGTGCGATTCGGCAATCAAACAGCAAAGCTCAGCATGCTGAGCTTTTAAAGCAATACTATCAGTTTAAAAATACTTTAGAAATAAAACCTTTTTTGGAAAAATGTTTTATCCAGGATTTAATGTTTTAATAATAAATTAATGTTAATTTATTTTGAATTTAAATAATTATAAGGCCTTGTTGCGTAAATGACCTAATAGTTGGTCTGTTTAAAAGCTTATCAGGTTAGTACCCATTGTCCTTGGGGCATTCCAAGTGCTGTCATCTTGTTCATCGCCAAAGATTTAGCATATAATTCTGCCCGCTGATAGTCTAGCTTCCTAGAGCGAAAATCTCCTCCAAAGCTTCTTTTAAAGCGGTACATTGCC
>NZ_VJOT01000022.1 GCF_011087585.1 Neochlamydia sp. AcF84 | reverse complement strand
AATAACAGCAGCTTAAGGTGGTTTGAAGCCCGTTCCTGAAAACCGACTTCGGAGGGCCTTCTCCATCATTTGTACAGCTTAAGCACAAAGTTTTAGTTCTTCCTGAACTTCTTTGTGCGCCTGCGGCGCACTCTCTATAGACCAGTGCGAACGTATGCCTAGCCCATGCTTTTCAGCGCTAGCTTTTTCACTAGCAATATAGTATCTAGCCTCTACCGATGTTTTATCTTTAATGCGCCTAGTGCTTCTCATGCAAACCAGAGCATTCAGGTCCACCCATTCTTCTCTTTGAGGCAGCCAATCTAATTCATGGGTACACCAAACTTCTCGCTTTTCAAAACGCTCCCTACTCTTTTCTTCAATTGAATAATAATCACAGCTAGCTTCTTCAGGTTTTACCTTTATAGCTTGATCAAAAAAGTTTTTGGTTTCTGCATGTAGATTCCCTTGATTACCTTTCAGTGCGAGTAAGTAATGGCCTCCTTGATGGCGAATCTGTTTAGCTATCTGTTTTTGACATCCAGCTGCATCTATGGTAACTGTAGCTCCTTTGATATCAAGCATATCCAATAACAAGGGAATGGCAGTTATTTCGTTTGATTTTGTGTCCGTAGCAAGCTGGCCAAGTATTAGCTTATTCTCTGCTGCAAAGGCACTAACCATGTGAATTGCTTTTCCTTCACGAGCTGCATCACACGAACCTCTTAATGTTTTGCCATCTATAGCAATCACTCCTTTAATGGCTCCAGCAATATTTTGGGTCCATTGTACAAAACATCTTTCAAAATTCGATGCAGATACATAGCGAAAAAATCTTCCTAAAGTATCATGCGATGGCACACCTGCTAAGCAGATTCCATGCTCTTGCAGCCAAGGTAAATTGCAAGATGCCCATAAATGGATTGTTGCCCAATCATCTGCACCGCATAAAACTGCCAAAATGCTAATTGTAACAATATCAAACAAACTATAGATTTGGTTTCTTTGCTTCCTTGGATCTTCCAGATCCTTAAATACAGCAAAAAAACTATTGGGTTTATGAGTATTCATTCATTCCTCCTTTTTAAGGAAAAGAATGATAATTATACCCCTTGCTTTGTCAACTTAAATCTTCATGCAATTTCCCTGCACATTCCGCAGGTTGTAACAATCCCAAGATATTATTTTTTAGTATTAAGGAATAGAATTTAAATTAAAGAATTAATTTTTTTAACGAGTTAGCAATCAAGGAATTAAATTCAAAGAGGGGAACGTGGGCCCCCAGTTTTTTTAGAAAAGCCTATTTGTGTTCCTCCCTAAGCAAAGAAAGCGAAAACATGGAAGATGAAAAAGTATTGTAGCAAGGACTTTACCTCCGTAGGACTGTTTTTACACTATGCAATGAAATTGAGATAAGGGAATATGATAAATTAATTAATCCATCATAATCTAAAAGCTATTATGACTATAGGAGGATTGATTAACTATTTAATGAGTAGGAGTTTATGTTTTGACTCAAGCCTCATTTCAGAAATTATAGGTTAATGGAAATTAACCAGCGGAATGTGGGTTAAATCACGAAAGTTTAAATATTAAAGGATGAAATCTGATTGATTGAGTCAAAAGTGAAACCTATTACTTTAAAATTAAAACTTACATGAAATATTATTAACAATTATTTTATTTGGATTGGCGACTAGCTTTAATTATATCAATTTGTTAAATTGGTGAATCTTTGATGAAGGTAATTTTACCATTCAGCAACTTCTAACTGCTTAGTATAATTTGAACTAAACTTGTTAACGGAGGTCTTTATGAAAAAACTAAATTTTGCCCTTACAATTTTAGGAGCTATTTGCTTGACATCTCTATCAGCAAGTGCCTTATGTGCTGCTACTCCAGGAGAAAAGCTAGATAATACTCTAGATAAAATCCAAGATAAATATGAAAATATCAAGGAAAACGTAAGAGATAAATCCAAAGATTTTGGCGATAAAGTCCAAGATAAATACGAAGATATTAAAGATAAAACTAGAGACACTGCCGAAAAAATAAGAGATAAATCCAAAGATTTTGGCGATAAAGCCCAAGATAAATATGAAGATATTAAAGATAAAACTAGAGACACTGCCGAAAAAATAAGAGATAAATCCAAAGATTTTGGTGATAAAGCTCAAGATAAATATGAAGATATTAAAGATAAAAATAAAGGCACCGTCGAAAAAATAAAAGATAAAGCTAAAGATATCGGTGATAAGATCCAAGATAAATATGAAGATATCAAGGATAAAGTCAGTGATAAAACCAGAAAAATTGCTGATAAAGTCAAAGATAAAGTGAATAAGGGCGCAAGAAATGCTAAGAAAGAATCTCATCGAGCAAAAAAGCACTTGAAAAAAGCTGAAAAGAGAGCAGCTAAAGCTGAGAAAAAAGCTAGAAGAAGAATGAAAAAGTAAGTGTCTTTTCTAAGTGGCAGGCTTTTAGATCTAAAAGCCTGCCAAAAATTTCTTCCCTTTAAAAATTAAAATTTTATCATCTTAAGCGTTATTCTCCCTTGTAGATGCTATTCATACGATCTACCATCCTATTAAAAGTTAAGCGAATAATTCTACGCTTTAAAAAACTTACTCTGTATACCCATCTCTCGGAAAGATATCTCTCTGCTTAATAAGAGAGATTTTATAAAGTAGGTGACTATATAAGGAGTAACTTACAAGTGTCTTCTAACTAACCTATAAGTCAGAGATGAAAAAAAATATAGTCCTTTCTAAATAAAATATTATAAGAAGAAAACTTCGAATAAATAATTTAATAAGGGTTTTAGACTAGTTCTATGGAAGTGTAATCAAAAAAGTAGAATAAGCAAGCACTATAAAGAAGACATTGGAGCAAAGATTTTTACGGCTTCTCCCAACAGATCTAATGAATGGCTTTTCCAAAAAGATAACCAAAAATAATAAAATAGATAATTCCTGTAGAAAATATTAGCTGTTGGCTATATGATCTATTTCTTAGTGTATAGCCTATAATAGGTAAAGCTTGCAGAGCATGAAGGCCAAAAAAATGTGAGGATATTAGATAACCTCGAGAAGTATAATCTGCCAAGGGTAAGCCCCATCCGCTTAGTACTTGCCCTTGCCTCAAATACATATCCTGGAAAGCGATAAAACCGCCTTCTAAACAGCTTAAAAGAAATATCATTAAACCTAAGCGAATCCCCCATAAATAAGCTGGGGAACAAAGGGTAGTGGGGCGAAAAAACAAATATAAAATATAACTCGCAATAAGGGTATTAGCTACAATTAATAGATGAGAAAATAGGTATAGGCACATACCATAACAGATAGCAAGTGTTAAGGGTTGCTCTATGCTAAAATGATAAATTTTTCCTTGTATACTCTGCAGAACAATTACAAGCATTTCCATAAATATAAGCAGGGCTGTTAGCCGGCTTATAGCTGAAAGCATTTTTATAGAAATCTTCAAGTATACTAAAATCCATCCTACCGTCAAAAGATAAAGTCCGAAAGAAAAAGCAAACTTAATAGGCTTTATCCAAGGGATGGTCTCAGATGCAACTGGGGAACCTAAGGGGATTAAGCTTAACAAGAAAATTGCTAAAGCAAAATTAAGGATTGCTAGATAGAAAAGTAGGGGATTGCGCTTTTTGCTTTCTCCTATAAAATATGGCATAGTGTGGGCGAAAGATCTCATGTTCTCTCCAAAGATATCCTAAACTTGTCATAAGAGAAATTTATTTAAAAGAAAATATTTTTATAAAGATGCTCATCAAAAAGCCTTTGAAAATAAATATTTTAATCTTCGTAATCCTCTTAATTCCTGGAAATTGCATACTGAAAAGTGAAGAAGAAACTTAAGTAGATGTTAAGAGCTTAGACAAACGAGGAGAACATAAGAAATCTACATACTATTCTTCTTCTTAAATTTATAAATAGATAAAAGAGAAATTCTTAGCTGGAAGTTTAATGCTATAACCATTAAAGAAAGATTATGGGATGCTAAAAAAGAGGGGAGAAGCATTGCGACAAATCTAGCATTTTTTTCTTCCCTTATTATTTGGAAAGAAGGGCGCAGACTACTGTTCTTTACCCTACAAATTATCCTGCTTAAAGAACGTGTGAAGATTAAATGAGTGCATTAAAAAATCTAATCATGAGAGGTGAGTTGTATGTAAGTTAGCTGCCTATATTCATCAAAAGATAGAGGAGTGCAATATCTGCATCAAAACTTTATCAGCAAGGCAAAGACTGTAAGTTTTCTGGCAAAAATGGTACATGTAGTTTGTAGGCAGCTTATAATTTCTTTTATCTAAAATTTTTTGCATCTCGGACTGCTTATCCTTTTATTATCATTAAAACTCAAAGTAGCCTTTAGTTTTTTTATAACTAATTCTGGAAACGGCCTATATAAATTTATAGAAAGAATATTATTTCATTTCTCTCAATATAGTCCTCGCTACCATGCCGCACAGTAGGAGCAAGTAATTAATTGCTAAGGGCTTATTTGCTAGTTACTTAGAAGATTTTTCAGAAAGTGCCAAATTTTCATCAGAAGCATAAGGATAAATTGTCTCCATTGCTTTCTCAGCTTGTTCTAGCACTGACCACTTGTAAAGGGAAGAAGCTTTATAATGTTTAAGATGTTTATTTTTGCTAAGAACTTCTTGTTTATTAAGGTAATCTGAGATTTTAGACTGAATATCCCGGGCTAAGCTATTAGTTAATAAATTTTTTTCCTCTAAAGTTCTAAGTTCTGAAATCCCTAAAGAGGTGGCTTTTTGTTTTACCATCTCTTCTTCAAGAGAAGGAGCAACAATTTTATAGAAAACTTCTCCTTTTAATATGTCAACTCCCATTTTTGCCCTCTAACTGTTTTTATTAATTAATTATTAAGCACCATCAATTAGACATAATTTAAACCTACTTTAAATGCAATAAGTATCATTGCTGCTTGTTCTTTAAATATCATACCACCTTTGAGTCAGTTAAATTGTACAAGCAACAATTTTAGATGAGTTAGTAATAGAGCCTGATGCGTATCACTTTAAAAAGCATTTGTTTAGAAAACATTAACCCGACTCAGCATATCAGACAAGAATACAGGAAATTTATGAGACTTTGGAACATAAAAGAAGATATGTTGCTTTATGGGCTACTAGCTATTTAAACAGCATTACTAGCCAAATTGATCCGGCCCAAGAGGAAACTATGCAACAGTTAGCCGAAGTCATAAAAAAAGAAAATTAAGACGCTACAATTGACTTTTCATGTCGATAATCTAGGGCAAATAAAAGGGCAAATTTGCTTAGATTATTTTAATAGGGATGCTCTTATTTTTTATTTATAATAGCTTTAAGCATCATTTCTATTACTCTGGCGTATTAACGAAAAGAAAAAAGGCCTTTCATTATAAGGAAATTTTCATTAATGTAACGTCTGATAATATATGTTATGTTGCATAAATTTCAGAAAATCTCGATTTTATCTTTCTAATATCAGCCCAAAATGCTTTCCCTTTCATGCCCACGATTTAAGATTAATAGCAGCAGTCTTTTTTACATTAGGTTTGATCGGTATGTCCTTGGGAGCTCCCATTTCGACTAAGATTATCTAATCGTTTTCGCCATTTAGCAAGCCCCCTGGGTAGTTTTTTTCTTATTTTCTCGTAGGTGAGCTTTAATTTGTGGTTGCGGAAATAAGTTTTTGCTTTGTCAGAAATTTGAAGCTGCTGGTCTTTGACTGAAAAGCTGTCTGCATTAAAGAAACAAATCTCAGCAATTAAAGGAAATGCTTGGATGTCCTCCATTTCTAATAAAACGTTTTTATCGACTTTCTTTAGCACATCTACAGCAAAAATTTTAGCATCAGTATCGCCGCCTTCCTTAGAAATTTGGATAAGAGCAGCTAATGCCTCTTTAGAAAGCTTACCTCCTTGCTCTGCCACTTTTCCTAAAATATCGCCAGCAAAAATTGTTGCATTAGAATCACCCCCTTGAAGGATTTGAATAAGAGCAGTTATTGTTTCTTTAGGAAATTTACATCCTTGTCCCGTCAATTTTTTTAGAGCATCTGCAGCAGAACGTGTAACATTAAGATCCCCCTCATTAAGAATTTGGATGAGAGCATCTAGTGCTTCCTCAGGAAGCTTGCCTCCTTGTTCTACCAATTTTTCTAAAGTATACGCGGTAAAAATTTTAGCATCAATATCACCATTCTTAAGAATTTGGATAAGAGCACGTAACGCTGCTTTTTTGGAAAGCTCATCTCCTTGCTGTATCATCTTTGGTATAATCTCGACAGTAAGAAATTGGTCAATATAATCGCCTTCTCTAAGAATTTGGATAAAAACAGGCAGTGCTTGCCGAGTAATCTCGCCTTCTTGCTCTGCCAGTAAACTTAAAGTGACACCTGCAACCATTCTGACATCAGAATTACCCTTCTTAAAAATTTGGAAGAGGGCATCTACCACTTTCTTAGGAAGATTGCCTCCCTGCTGTGCCACTGCTCTTAAAGCTTCGGCAGCAGCAAGTGTGGCTATAGGATCCCTATCCTTGAGAATTTGAAGGAGATCATCTAGCGCTTTTTTAGGAAGCTTACCTCTCTGCTCTACCACTGCTTCTAAGGCATCAACATCAGCAACTGTGGCCATAGAATCGCCCTTATCCCCCTCTTCGAGAATGTGGGTGATTGCATTTAGCGCTTCCTTAGGAAGATTGCGTCCCTGCTGTACCACTGCTCTTAAAGCTTTGGCAGCAGCAACTATGGTTATAGAATCGCCCTTATCCCCCTCTTCGAGAATGTGGATGAGTGCATCTAGCGTTTCTTCAGAAAGCTCACCTCTCTGCTCTACCACTACTCTTAAAGTATCAACAGCATGCTTTTGAGCATCAGGATCCCCATTCTTGAGAATTTGAAGGAGATCATCTAGCGCTTTTTTAGGAAGCTTACCTCTCTGCTCTGCCACTGCTTTTATGGCGTAGAAAGCATATTCTTTGTCATCAAAATCACCCTCATCGAGAAGTTGGATTAGAGCAACTAGTGCCTTCTCAGCAAACTCGCCCCCTTGCCCTGCCACTGCTTCTAAAGCATCAACAGCAGCAACTGTGACCATAGAACCGCCCTTATCCCCCTCTTCGAGAATGTGGATGAGTGCATCTAGCGCCTCTTTAGGAAGCTTGCCTCCTTGCTCTGCCACTGCTCTTAAAGCATTGACAGCAGCAAGTGTGGCTATAGAATCGCCCTCATCGAGAATTTGGATGAGAGCATTTAGCGCTTCTTCAGGAAGCTCACCCTCTTGCTGTGCCGCTTCTTCTAGTGCATCGAGAGCAGAAATTTTAGCATCATAATCATCTTCTTTAAGAATTTGGGTAAGAGCCGCTATTGCTTCTTCGAAAAGCTCGTCTCCTTGCTGTACCACTGCTCTTATAACACTAATAGCATAAATTTTAGCATCAGAAGGGTTAGCTGGATTCTTAGAAGCTAGTACGACAGATCTTACTATTGCTAGAGATAGCCTTTGCCTTGTTCTTATGAGATTTTCTAAGTTCTCTAGTAAATTTTGCACGGTCTGTGGATCGGATAATAGCCGTTCGATAGTATGCACTACCTTAGGATGATTAAGGAGGTTTTTATTTCTAAGCAACCCCTCAAAGCTTAAACCTAACGAGGAAAAATCTATCATATAGTCTTTTACAAGCTCAATGAAGCCCTCGTACTGCCTCACCAGATTAGGATTTTGGCACTCTTCAAAGCACCCCGCAATCAAGTATAGTTCGCTCCTGACAGCTAGGTCGTGTGGCTCAGCAAAAAGGTCATTAAAAAAGGATTGTAGCGGGTTTGAATTTAAATAACGGCGATTACGTGAAGTAGACAAGGAAAGATATCCAGCAATCATGCGTAAAACTAGGCTATAACGGGGCTCAAACTTATAATTACGCACAAAATCTTGGCATTCTTGCCAATTTTCTCCTCGCAGGTATTTATTAGCAATTTTCGAAGCGGTTAGAAATTCTTGAAAGGTTAAGTGAATAAAATACCCTTTTTCTTCAGGAATGCGAAGAAGTCCACAATCTGTAAGCTCATTGGATGTGACGACGTCGTCTCTTGTAATGGCGTTGCGTCCAAGGATATCCTCAATCTCTTCCTTATTTAAATAAAGAGTATTGTTTTCCATAGCAAAATTAGCCATTTCTTCCAACACTGTGGCAATTTTTGCTACTTCTTTATTACGGCGAAGATTTTTTTCTGTAAGAATTTTTTCCATGGTTTGAGGAGAGTGAACTTGGCCAATTCTTCTTAATAGAAACCATTTATACATCCAGTTAACAATCCGTTCATAAATAGCCGTCATCGTAATAGGCTGAGTAGAATCAAAAACCTCAGGGTCTTCATTAAAGAGGCAACAAAGAAGAGTCAAGTTAATGGGAATTTGCGCAAGGCTTGCAACTTGAGGAGAGGTTTGTAATCGATGGTAAAGTTTTTGCTTTTTTTCTTCTGCTTGAACTTGTTTGAAAAATCTATCGATATAACGTTCGACCCCTTCTTTATCAAAGCCTAGAAGCTCTAGCTCACAAGAACGGTTAAAAGAGCAGCGTCCAGGTCTTGAGGTAATTATAATATGGGGAAATATTTTTTTTAGCTCGTTAAAGGCTTTAGCAAGGCTGTTGTTTCCTTGAGCTTCTGCTGATAACTCATCATAACCATCTAATACAAGCAGGGTTTTTTCTCGGAAAGTGGCATCGTTTATACAAGCCTCAATTATCCCTGAATCAATGATCCTTGAATCAATTTTGCCTGCATATTCTCTAGCAATTAGATCAGCGGGAGTGTACTCCTTATTATCAGGATATTTCTTTAAAGTAAGATTTCTTAAAGGAATCCAAAAAAGGTAGGAAAAGACATTTTTCCAAAGTTCCTCTTTTGCCCATCGATAAGCAATGTAGTGGCATAAGGTGCTCTTACCAATTCCTGCTGCGCCTTGGATGTAAATTCTTTTAGCATCTTTTTTTTCAAGGCTTGCATGTTCGAAAAGCTTTTCAATTTCAATATTCTTTTTAGGTTCATAGATGCTTTCAGAAGTTGGGATGCGATCATCTTGTATGTGATCGGAATGTTTATCAAGTGCTTGGTCGCGTTCTATTCTTTCTTTGCTCTCAATGATCCCTAAACGCACATACACTTCTTCCAAAGGAACTTCAAATTTCCACTCTTGCTCTGCTTTAATCTTTAAAATATAAATAGTTTCTTGAGAAAGGTAAAAACTTCGAAGAGAATCAGTGAAATTTTGTACATCGAGAGGACACGGACAAATCCAACTCTTAACTTTCTCTATGAGGTTTTTCTGCTTTAATTCTTCTACAATGGCTTGAATTAGTATCGCCTCATTATATAGCACTTCGTCATCGTTGCCCAAATATTTAGCGTGATGAATAGCAAAGACGTCTCCTTTATCATCTAATACAGGAGCTCCCGATGAACCTGGCATTGTAGTAGTTTCATAACGAACAACGAATTTATGCTTTTTTATTTTTAGTATTCGATTACCACGAAAAGCCCATTTTTTGTATGATGTTCCGTCCTTTCCTGGTTCTTGAATGAGAGGATGTTGAATGATATTAGCAGGACCGTTTACCTTAGGGAAAGACTGTGAAAACATAGATAATCCCAATTGATAAATCCTATCTAGCTTGGGATGAGCTTTAAGAGCTACGATAGTAAAATCAAGTTTACCGATTTCAAAAGGCGAATCCTTTTCAGGCTCAGGGCTTGTATAAAACCATCCACCTTGCTCTTCATCAGGATTAAATTTAACTTCTACGACATCCTTTCTACCCTCTTCATAAAAAAAATCTGCACGTGCCTCTCGAGCATCTTGTTTGTTTCTAAGGACATGATTATTAGTAAGTAGAAGGCCTGGTCCGATAAGAAAACCTGTTCCTCTCCGGGCTGGATGGAAATGGTAAATTCTGCATACAACTTCTACGCAGTCAGCCAAACGCCTAACATTTTCTGCTGGCATAAGTCCTCCCTCTGACTCTAAAAGCTTTTTAACAGTTATTTTTTCTTGCTGTCCGAGGGGGGGGCGAAAGGGAGAGTGAGTCGTAGGAGGCTCCACACTATTATTTTCCTTTGTAAAAAAATAGATAAAATACTGATAAAAAATATTTTTTTCATTTTTACAGCTATAACGACGTCAGCTTGCACATAAAATATTTTGAAACTTTTTTGTGAGTCGTTTTTGTCTTAATCAAATGAAAAATTTTACTTATATTTTGGTAAGAAAAAAATTGCAACGTTTTTTCTTCTTCGAGAGAAAATCTCTAATAGCCATTAGTTAAATTCACTTAGCGCATAATCAAAGGATTTTATAGGCTGCTTAACCAAGAGCCTAATATGATAAAAAAACCTTATCCTAGCGATTTAAATAATCAAGAATGGCAGGTGCTTGAACCTATATTATGCAAGAAAAAAGCTGGCAAGCCACCTATACACTCTAGACGAGAGATGCTTAATGCTATCTTTTATGTCTTAAGGACAGGCTGTCAATGGACAGATCTTCCTCATGATCTTCCTCCTTGGAAATCAGTCTATTTTCAATTTTTAAGATGGAAACAGAGTAATTTATTCGAACAAATAGTACTTATTTAAGGCGATCGCTTCGCCAAAGCTTAGGCAAGTTAGCAAAACTTAAGTGCTGCTATAGTCGATAGGCCAAAGTATCAAAACAACTGAAAAAAAGGGCTCTGCATACGACAGCGGCAAGAAAGTTAAAGATAGGAAAAGACACATAGTGGTTGATCACTTAGGACTGTTCCTAGCAGTTGTAGTAAGTAGCGCAGCTTGTAGCGACAGAGATGGGCTAAAAGCGCTATTTTATTCCACATTCCGCAGGTTGTAGCGACTCCCCACTACCATCATTGAAACTGAAAATTGCCTTAAGTTCCCCTAGAAAAGACTGATCTTGTTCTTTTTAAAGTAAAAAAGTGAGATAACATACCCGATGGAAAAGTATAGTAGTACAGGCTTTAATCACCTTAAAAATTGTTGCTGCAAGGGGGAACAAAATTATACAATGGATTATGATACTTCAGCTGGCTTCTTCAGATACCTCAACGATTATAATCACAGGAGAAGCGTCAAGTTAATGTTAATTAAGGAATTGGATTTTACCCTAGACTCTTTACATAAAAGCATAAAAAAGAATTAATCCTTAATTTAAACCCTAACATGAGGCATGTTTTACTGGTTTTATAGGCCCCTTTGACAAAAATGAATGACAAGGGAAATTAACTTGCAGAATGTGGGAATTAGGATGGGCAGGCAATCATTTTTAGACTTGAAAAAAATGAAAATATTTCTTACTTTCAAGGCGCGCCTAATTTGGGCTAACACAAACTTAAAAGGAAAAAAAGAATGAGTACATCTAACTTATCTAGTCCAATCATGCAAGCAATTGAACTACCTGTGAAAGCAATCGAGCTGCGAGGACATATTAAAAACTTTGATATTATCAAGGGGAAAGAAAGCTGTGAAAAGCTTTACGAAGCTGCTGTTAAGATTATTCAAAATGAATTAGGCACCAATGAAAAATTTTCGAATAATGTATTTCTTCCTACTGCTATAGTATTATTTGAGGTCCTTGCTTTAGATACTATCCAATTTGAAGATGATTTAAAACTATCTCTTAGCAAAATATGTAATCTATTTATAACCTTTTCCTTTCACAAAACAGTCAAAGTTAAAAGAACTATCTATTTAGAAACTTTAGAGCGAATAATTAGCATTTGCAACAAAGTGCTAAAAACTCTTCCCTGTAAAAATGATCTTCAAGCCCAAGTTCAGACGCATTTTGCTTTAATATGTTGTAGAGAAATTACTAAACAAAGCATTGAGTTTGGTATGAGGCGTTACGGAAATAAAGTTGTAAAAATAGCAGCCAAAGCAGCTGAAATGAATCCTATTGGAGTTGCAGTGCAAGGTGGCGAATTGGTAAATGATTTATACAGAGAAACACCAAAAAGTTGGATAAGAGTAGTGCAATTGATTCATTTATTAGGAATAGAAGCCAGGACTTTGAATAATATTGAGGAGCTTTATCAAATATATCATTCTCACAAGGATAACACCAAAGTTACCCTATCTTTTATAGAAGCTCTATCCCAAGCCATTCGAAATAGCCCCCATCAGGAATACATTGTCCCACTGATTGAAAGTGCAGATAAAGACAGGCCAGGTTTAAATTATTTTGCTGGTGCTGCAGAAAAAGGCTCTAGTATTAAGATAAATTGGAAAATCAAGCGTTATGCTTTACAAGTATTAGAGCAGCTAGAAAATATTTTAGAAATTAAATTTCAGGAACTCTCTGAGCTTTGCAGTTGCTTACTAACAGAACGATTAAAAGATAGTGAAGAGAAGAATAAAGAAGAGCTACAAGCTGAGAGAAAAGCTTGTCAAGAGGCAGAAGCAAAGCATAAACAGTTAAAATCAGGAAAAAAGAGAAAACACCTTGAAAGTGTGGGAGGAAAAGAAAAGCCAGAAGACTTAGCAACCCCTATAAATTTACTAGGGTTGGAGTGGGAAATAGAGGCTCATAAAGCTAAGATTCAGGAGTTAGAAGCTCAAGATGAAATACTAAGATATCTTAAGTCCAAATTAAAAAAAGAAGAGATAAAGACCCAAGATGAAACCTTGCCCACTATCGAACCAAAATTGAAGCAAAAAAAAGTAAAAATCTACGATTAAAATGAGTTACAAAAAAATTAATAACCTTTAAATTAAAAGCTTTAAAGTAAGTTTTGTTCAAAATTTTATTCGCTAAGCTCGCTCATAGCTTCAATAGCGCATTCGAATAGATATTGAGCTGAATCATCAAAAGGTCCCCTCAACATTTCCTCAGTAAATTTCTTAAGGATATGTTGAGCCTTTTCTAATTGCCCTAGATGAATATAGTAATTAATAAGCACCTTATAAGCTAGCCTCGATGCTTTTACAATAAACCTTCCATCTTGCTCATTTTTTGCTCTAATGTCTTTATCTACTATTTCTACCTCTAATTTTCCATAAACCAAATTAAGGCATTTGACACGCCTAGCAGCTTCTCAAAATACCCAACTTTTACTAATTCCTACTTATTGCGTGCCGAATGCATAGTGCACGACGTTATGGACCTAAAACAACAGAAGGATTTCTGGTATGTAAAAAAGAATCCTATAAGTATGGATTATAGAGTTAGCAAGTAAAGAAAAGAGGAAGTTCATCCTCCAGTGGATAAGAGATAAAAAAAAATTTATACTAAATACTATGCTGATTATAGAGAAAATATAAATATTTTTTATGATTGGCTATTAGATTCCTCTGGAGGAATTATCCCAGTTTTGGGATAATATACATGTAGAGGGATAGTGGATCAAAAAAACTGATTATCTGGATGGGATCTAGCAAAAAAGACTTTATGGAATTTCCTGATGGAGTTAGGAACGAGATGGGTCACGCTTTATACCTTGCTCAAAAAGGTGAAAAACATAGAGACGCTAAACCTCTTAAGGGATTTGGAAGTGGTTCCGTGGTTGAAATCGTCCAAAGTGATGCCCGAGGTACCTATCGAACAGCGTATACGGTTCAAATGGAAAAAGCTGTTATTATTCTTCATGCTTTTCAAAAAAAATCAAAGACGGGCATCAAAACTTCAAAGCAAGAGATCGATCTAGTTGAGCAAAGATTGAAAACTGCCCTTCAAAAATCCAAAGAATGGCTTGACACGCTTAAATTAAGGGGTTAATTAACATGGTTATTAAAAAACAACAACAAGAGATAGAAGGAAGTGAGTTCGAAATTAGTAGTAACAATATTTTTGCAGATATTGGAGTTGCTAACGCAGAAGAAAAGCTTACTAAAGCCGAATTGGCATGGGAAATTGACAATATCATAAAAAAAAGAAAGCTTACCCAGCAGAAAGCTGCAAAAATTATGCAAATCAATCAACCCAAAGTATCTGCATTGTTGCATCGAAAGCTGGCAGGTTTTTCCATAGAACGCTTAATACATTTCTTAAATTTACTCGGGCAAGATATTGATATTGTTGTGAAACCAAAGCCTCAGAATAGAAAGAATGCACGAGTCAATGTTTTTGGCTATAAAGAATATTCAGGAATTTTGCCTAATAGTCCTATGGCTGCAAAATCTTCTTAATGAATCATGTTTTTAAAAGTTATAGAATGAGCTGTAATAGAAACGGCTTATTCGGAGGGCTTTATTACTAACTCGCTAAGTGTCTTTCTGATATTAATGTAGGTAAGGTTTATTAATCAAGGAGGGAACAATGGACCCAGAGCAATTAAATTCCATTGGCGAACAACTTAACCAACTCTATCATTGGTAATCTAGAAATCGTGTTCCAAGCCCTGCAGCCCTGCGGCTTCTAGAAATTGCAGACAAAGTTTTTTTATGGGTCTCCAATTTCTCCGCCTCTATAATTGTGATAGTTTCATGACAATATAGCTTTGAAAATGCCTCCTAGATGTTTATTAAAATAGTTCAACATGATTTAAAGTATTTTTGCCCTGAGATAATATTTTAGGAGAGTTCTTTATCAAAAAATGCTATATTTTCTTTACACGTAAATCATTACAAAGCTCTTAATTTCTTGCAAAGTTTACTATGAAACCAAATAAACTAAACAATCAACAAGACCTGCTTTTTAAATTCCGCTTTAGCA